>CBFGPU010000200.1:0-5803 GCA_965650715.1 uncultured Haloferula sp.
ATTTCCCCCGACAGTGTGTGTGTTAGTGTGTGTTGTCAGCCGCCCGGCGGGTCATTCCCCCGATCCGCCGGGCGGACTGCCATAACGGGGACCGCGAGGGTCCCGGCTCGCAGAGGCAGCCCTTGTGCGCTCTTCTCCCTTCAAGTCACCTTAGGGCTTGAACACAAAACTCAGGTAGGTCGTCGCCGCCAGCTCCTCCACCCGCATGCGCCGGGGCTTGTCCTTCCCGGTCCAGCTTTCCAGGAACAGGAACTCCTTCCGCCCCGGATGATAGCCGACCACCACGGACGCATGCAGCGGGGCTTTCTCCCCCGGCCAACTCGCCCGCTCCGCGGAATCCGCCGGGTCCGGCAAGGTCGCGGTGGAATCCTCCGCAAACTCCCGCATGAACCGTGAATGCAACGCGTTCCGCTCCGGCGAATAGCGCCGCCAGACGATCACCGGAAACCCGCTCGATAGCGCCCGCGTCGCCGCTCCGGCATCGAACTTCGTCGAGCGGTCCAGCCCGAATCCCGCCTCCGCGGCCACCGTGTGGTAAGTCTTCACGAGATCCGATCCATCGGCCCGTCCCGTATTCTTGAACCCGCTGGCCACCGCAAGCCAGTCCTCGTCGAGGTGGAGGCCGAAGTGCCGCGCGGCCATGGCGAGCGAATTGAGCCCGCAGTAAGGCCGGTAGCCCTGCGGGATCGGCTGGAGATTCGGGATCAGGATGGTGCCGTCGCTCTCCTTTCGCACCTCCGCAGCGAGCTTCTCCAGCTTCCCGCGCGGCGGCAGCGCGGAGATCTCCGGATCGAGCCACTGGTCGGTCTCCCCTGCCCCCTTGTTGAGGATGTTCACTCGCAGCAAACGGTTTTCCCCTGCCAGCAGGCGGATCCGCAGGTCGCCCTTGTGCCACTCTTCCACCGGCACCTTCAGGCCACGGGTGCGGCCGATTGTTACGTCATCCGCCTTCCCTCCGCTGAGGCTGGAGATGGAACGACGCAAGTCGGCATGAGCTTCGGCATAGAGTTTCGTGAACTCCGCCTGTTTTTCCGCGAGGCGGGCGTCCACTTCCTTCCGCATTTCCCGCTGGCTCATGCCCTCGGGGAGCTTCTCGTCGAAATAGCCGAAGTAAGAGCCGGCATCGACAAACGTGGCCTCGAGCGAATCCAGCTTCCCCTCGCGGCGAATCGCCCGCAGCAGAACGAGATCGCGGCCGAAAAGCTTCGGCCGGGCCCGGAGGTAAGAAATCGTGGATGAGGCCACCCGCCCTTCGTCGCTCCATTCGCCGGGAAGCGGGGTGGAGCCATCCCAAGTCCCTGCAGCCAGCATCCGGTCGGTCAGGTCCTGGCCGTTCAGCGGGCTGTTCGCGCCGAACAAGTCCGCGCCGACCGAATTCGGGATTCCGAAGGCCGCTCCGGGAAGCAAGCAGGCGGCAAGGACGGGAAGAACCCTCTTCATGTCGGGATAGATACGGTGATTCCTCGGGAATGGAAGGCTGGAAAGGAGGCTTGCGCGCTCTCACAACGGGCGAACGCAACCCTTGCGGGCGCGACGACAAGGGGCTACACGCCCGGCATGCACGGATTTGCCTACCGGAATGGATCGCTGCACTGCGAGGACGTCGATCTCCAGGCCCTCGCCGAGGAGCACGGGACGCCGCTCTACGTTTATTCGGCGAACACCATCCGCGATCACTACCGGCGCCTCGATGCCGCCCTCGGCGAGATCGACCACGAGGTCGCCTACGCCGTGAAGGCGAATTCCAATCTCTCCGTGCTGAAGCTGCTAGTGGCGGAAAACGCGGGCTTCGACATCGTCTCCGCCGGCGAACTCTTCCGCGTGATCCAGGCCGGCGGAAACCCCGCCAAGTGCACCTTCGCCGGGGTCGGCAAGACCCGTGCGGAAATCGAGTACGCGCTGAAGCAGGGGATCTATTCCTTCAATGTCGAGAGCGAGGAAGAGCTGCGCTACCTCAACGAGGTGGCCAGCGATCTCGGCGTGATCGCGCCCGCCGCCGTGCGCGTGAACCCGAACGTGGACGCGAAGACCCACAAGTACATCTCCACCGGCAAGTCGGAGAACAAGTTCGGCGTGGACTTCGACCTCATCACCGATCTCTACGCCCGCGCCGCCCGCGAACTCGCGCACGTGAAGCTGCGCGGCCTGCAGATGCACATCGGCTCCCAGCTCACTTCGGTGGCTCCTTTCATCGAGGCCGTCGAAAAGGTCGCCCCGCTGGCCATCCACCTGAAGACCACGCACGGGATCGAGTTCTGGTCGATCGGGGGCGGCATCGGCATCGTCTATCACGACTCGCTCGCTTCGGGCGATCCCGCCTGGTGGGCGGCGAAGGAAGAAGGCAAGCGGCCGCTGACCATCGCGGAATACGGCGAGGCACTCGTCCCGCGCCTGCAGCACCTCGGCCTCAAGATCCTGCTTGAACCGGGCCGCTACATCGTCGGCAATTCGGGCGTCCTGCTGACCCGCTGCCTCTACGAGAAGCACGGCAAGGCGAAGACCTTCAAGGTGGTCGATGCGGGGATGAACGATCTGATCCGTCCCGCCCTCTACGAAGGCCACCACGAGATCGAGCCACTCAAGCAACCCGGCGGGGCCCGTCGCAAGGTGGATGTGGTCGGCCCCATCTGCGAGAGCGGCGACTTCTTCTGCCAGGACCGCGAACTCGCCGACTTCCAACCCGGCGAAGTGGTCGCCCTGATGAGCGCCGGTGCCTACGGCTTCACCATGGCTTCCAACTACAACTCGCGTCCCCTTCCCGCCGAAATCCTCGTCGACGGGAGTGTCGCGAAGGTCGTCCGGAAGCGCCAGACCCTCGAAGACCTCATCGCGGGAGAGCTGCCGTGAAGCGCCCCGGCAGGGCGGGGCGGCCCGCCGCGGCGTGACCGGCGGGTGGTAGAATCCCTTGCCGCTTGCCATCGGCGGGCGATCCGCTACACCCGGCGCGGCATGAAATTGACCACGCTTTCCGCCGCCGCTGTTGCCGGCCTGTTTCTCGGCTCCGTTTCCTGCGAGCGTCATTCCTGGGACGAGACGAAGGCGCTGCACGAAAAACATGGTGGCGGTCACGGCGGCCACGAGGAACACGCGAAGCATGACGACCACGCCGATCACAAGGGCGGCGAGCATCACGACGAGGCCCACGGCCCCGAGGGGGAGAAGGCTCACTAGGCTTTCCGCCTGTAACTGAGGAAGCACTCGCCGGTTTCCGGTCGGGGATCGAATTCCACGAGCTCGTATTCGCGCGAGGCGGGAAGGAATTCGCCGGGGATGCCGGTGATGGTGGGCGCTTGGCGTCCGCCGAAGAGGGTGTGGCCGGCCCAAGTGAGGTGGATCTCGTCGATGGCGTCCAGCGCGGCGAGTTCGCGGGCAAGCTCCCCTCCCCCTTCGCAATGGATGTGCCGGATGCCGAGAGAGGCGAGGGTTTCGAGGAAGGAGGCGAGCGTGCCGCTGTGGCCGGTGGTGCCGGGGATGGCAGGTGCTGCGCCTTCGGTCACGAGCAAGTGGACCGCGCCGCCGGGGGTGTGGAAGAGCGGGTGCGCGGGATCGAATTTGCCGCTGCGGGAGACGACACAGCGCAAGGGGTCGCCCGGGGCTTTCATCGTCATGCGGTCGGCCTCGAGCGTGCCGCGGCCGACCAGCAGGGCATCGGCACCCTCGCGGAGTTTCAGGAGGCGGGCGTGGTCTTCCGGTGAGGTCCAGCCAGAGGGTTGTTTGGCCACGGAGGAGATCTTCCCGTCCGCGGAGATGGCGAAGTTGATGCTGATACGGGGACGGGTCATGGGGCCAGGGAGAGCTTGGCAGGAGATGCCGAACAAGGCGAGCCCGGTTCCCGTGAGGACAGCGGGCTCAAGCTGACAGCTTCCGGTAAAGCAAGACCACGAAGTAGATGCCGAGGCCCAAGGCGGCGATGAAGCCGAGGAGGAGTGTCCCCGGATACCGGAACGCGAGGTGCTCGAAGGTGCTGCCGGGCATCCCGGGCATGGCGGGTTCCTTCCAAGCATTCCAGAATTCCACGTGGGTATCCGGGTGCATGCCTTGGGCATAGCGTTCTTCCTGATAGGCGATCCATGCCTTGTCGCGCTTGTCGGCGGCGGCGCGGGCGTTCTTGTAGAAGCGCTCCACCGCCTCGGTGCCGTGGAAGCTTTCGGGATTGCCGAAGGGTGCCATCGCCACGCGGACCTCTTCATCGGGGTGCAGTGAAGTCGCACCGGCATCGGTGAGTTCCTTCTGGCGGAGATAGGCGAGGTGGGCGAGCGAGGCGGCCCGCTGGCTGTGAAGGCAGAGCTGCAAGGCGCGGAAGGTGTCGATGCTCTGCCATGCGGCGCCCAATTGGATCAGGCCGGTGATGCCCTTGCGGGCCGCCTCCAGTTCCGGATCGGGTTTCGGCGGGTTGTTGCCGGGATTGAAAAACAAGTTGGCATCGAGGCTAAGGAAGCTCGCGTTCATTTGGTCGTCCGAGAATTTCCCGGTTTTGCCGAGCAACCACTGAATCAGCATGAGCTGGTACTTCTCACGGCCGAAGTGGGCGTCGGGGTTCAGCTTGAGAGCGGTGATGATGTAGCCTTCGGATGTCTTGAGATCGTCGAGATCGGCCGACCTAACAGATTCGTCCGTGATGATCCAGCGGATGAGATAAAAGGTGCCGATGTTCGAGAGGTAGCGGTAGCGGTCGTCGGAGGCGCCGCCGCCAGGCGTGGCGTCGAGCACCGCTTTCTTCTTCTGCATCCATGCGATGGCTTCGTCGTGGCGGCCGAGGCGGCTGCAGGCCACGCCGGCGTCGTCGTAGAGATCGAGGGATTGCGGACGGGCGGCGAGTTCGGCGGCGACACGTTCGAGGCGCATCTCGTAGTAGCGCGGCGGGTAGCGGTCGAACCAGCCGGTGATGGCACGGACGGTGTCGAGTTTGCCCTTCGCCTCCTCTTGCAGGGTGTCGCGGTCCCATAGGCAGGCGCTTGCCGGGAGGATGAGGAGGAGCAGGAAGGCGAGGATGCGGGCCATGATCCAGTGAAGCGCGGGAGGGGAATCGCCGCAAGGGCCCGGCTTTTAGGAAACGGTGAATTCAAGGTGAGCTTTCCGAGAAGATTCTAGCGGAAATTGACGGCGGAGTCCCCGGTTTGCCATGGTGGCGCCCGGTCCTTTCCCCCGGCCTGACTTATCCCGTGAATCGTCTTCTCCCCTACCTTCTCCTCATCGTTGCCTTGCTCGCAGCGCCGTTGCACGCCGCCACAAGTGCCGCGGAGCCTGGTACGTTCTGGGTGCAGCGGAGCCAGCCCACGGAGTTCCAGCATTTCTTTTCGATCTGCACGAATGGCGAGGTCTTCGTGACCGCGGGCTATTCCCCGGCGATCAATGGCAACCAGTTCCTCTCCGTCTCGCGGGACGGGCGGAAGTGGACGATCGCCAAGCAGGCCGGCAATTCGTTCCTGACCGGGCTGGACTACGGGAACGGCCGCTTCGTCGCGGTGGGCTGGCGCGGGGAGATCCTGACTTCCACCAACGGGACGGACTGGACCCGCCCGGCGAGCCCGACGACGAAGGATCTGCTGGCGGTGACCTGCACCGGTACGGGCTGGGTGGCCTGCGGTGAGGAGGGTACCTTGATCCACTCGCAGGACGGGGTGACGTGGTCTGCGGTTTCCGCCGGCCTCACCTCGAGCGACTGGCTCTACCACCTCGGCGTGGCTGGGGAGACGACGCTGGCGATGGGCAACGGGTTCCTGTTGCGATCGGATGACGGCGGGGCGAGTTGGTCGAGGGTGAGCGGCGCGCCGGCCGCCCTCTTCAATTGCGCGGTGAAAGT
>CBFGPU010000201.1:0-5783 GCA_965650715.1 uncultured Haloferula sp.
TCGCCTTCGTGGCGCTGGCGGTGGCGGGATATTTGACGAAGGGACGGACGTTCAAGTAGGTCGCGACCTCACTTCTTCGCCATCTGCTTGCGGAACAAGGGCACGAACTCCGAATCGATCCAAGCAAATGCGGCTTCCAAGCCCTGCTCGCGGTAGATTTTCCCGATCTTCGCCTCAACCGCCGTGGGTGCGCCGAAGGCGCTGAGGAAGCCGTTCGAAGTCAAGCGGGTGAACCATTCGCCGTCCATGGTTCCGCGCTCGCGCAGCACCCAGCTTCTGGCGAAGAGGGCCAACACGGCATCCCCGATCCACGCGGATTCGCGTTCCAGACGGATTTCTTCGGTCTTGTTCATCGCCGCGGGAGACTGCCTTCAGGGCATCGGCCGGGCCAGCTTTTCCATCCGCTGGCGCTCGAGTTGCTCGCGGAGGCGCGACTCGGAATCGGAATTCCAATAGCCGGGCTGAAGTTCCATGAAGACGCTGGTGTAGGGCAGGGCCGTATTGGTGCGGATCACGAGCACCTCGAAGCTCTTGGTCGCGTCCTCCATCAGGGTCATCAGCGATTGCTGCTCGAGTTGGGTGGTTTCCCGGGCGTGCAGGGCGCCCTGGAGTTGCTTCCGGAACTCATCGATTCCCGGTGCGTAGTCGTTCTCCACCGCGTGCATTTCGCGGGCGACGTAGATCGAAGGGGTCACGTGCTCGGTCTGCTCCAGGGTCCGCAGCACCTCGTCCACCACCTCCGGGATTTCGCCGTTGGCATTGATCTGCCGCACCCCCGGCCGGCTGTGCGCCGGGAAGGAGGCTTCCGCCACCACGATCCAGTTCCGGTAGCCGAGCTGGGAGGTATGCGCCACCAGCGCGTCGCGCCAGCCGCTCCCCCGCTGCATCATCCCGCAGCCGGTCATCAGGACCGGCGCAAAGAGCAGGAATCCGCGGAGCCAAAGCGACATTGGCAGCAGTAAACGTCGGCCCATCCGACCTGTCAATCAGGGCGCGGGAAAGCCCCCGCGCCCTTGAAAAACAGCGCTTCACATGAGCTGCGCGCCGGCGTCCGCCAGCTCCGAGCGCTCGCCCCGGCTGAGCGAGACGTGGGCGACGAAAGGCAGGCCTTTCAGGCGGTTCCTGGTGTAAACGAGACCGTTGCTGCGGCTGTCCACGTAGGGATTGTCGATCTGGGCCGGATCGCCCACCAGGACGAGCTTCGAGCCGCGGGACATGCGGGTCACGACGGTCTTCGCCTCCTGCGGTGTGAGCTGCTGGGCTTCATCGAGCACGAAGAAGCGGTTCGGGATCGAGCGGCCGCGGATGTAGCACAGCGCTTCCACCTCGATGATCCCCTGCTCCATGAGGTGCTCCCAAGGCTTTTTGGCCGGGCCGCCGCCTTCGTTTCCGCCCTCTTTTTTGGCCTGCTTGCGACGCGGGCCGAGGGGGGTGGCCGGGCGCATCAGGAGGTCGAGCGCGTCGTGGATCGGCTGGAGCCAGGGTCGCATCTTCTCGTCGAGGGTGCCGGGCAGGAAGCCGAGCTGGTCGCCCATCGCCACCACCGGGCGACTGACAGTCAACCCGTTATAGCGCCGGTTGAACATTTCGTGGAGACCGGCGGCCACCGCGATCAGGGTCTTGCCGGTGCCGGCCTGGCCGAAGCAGGTCACGAGCGAGATATCGGGGTTGAGCAGGGCGTCGATCAGGCAGCGCTGGCCGAGGTTCATCGGCTTCAGAGCGGTGCCGTCCTGGATCTTGAGCGCTTCCGGGATCTGGAGGCGGACCAGGCGTCCGTCCGCGGTCATGCGGGCGGGCATGGTCTGCTTCTCGCCGGCTTCCAGAAGGACGTATTCGTTCACGGTCACGTCCGGGTGGAGGTCGCGGCCGACCGCGAGTTCGCCGGAGCTTGCGAAGCGCTGCAGGTCGCTCGCGTCGACCTCGATACGGCGGACATCGTAGCTGGAGACCTCGCGGGGATCGACCTTGTCGTTCAAGTAATCCTGGCACTCGATGCCCACGGCGCGGGCCTTGAGCTGCATGTTGATGTCCTTCGTCACCAGCACCACGGGGGCCTGATTGTGGGTCATCAGCAGCAGCGTGCACGCGAGGATACGGTGATCGACGCGTTCCTTGTCCGGGAAGATCCGGTGGAAGCGCGTGAGCATGTCGGAGTTCTTCGCGCAGAGGGCGGGATCGTAGACCACCATGCGGATACTGCCGCCGCCTTCCGTGGGCACGCCGCTGGTGACCTTGCGCGCGCAGGAGAACATCTCGGTGAGCATGCGGTGCACCTTGCGGGCATTCGCGCCGCGCTCGGTCTGCTCGGTCTTGAAGCGGTCAAGCTCCGCCAGCACGTCCACCGGCAAACAGATATGGTTATCCGTGAAGCGGGTGAGGCAGGCCGGATCGTGCAAGAGCACGTTGGTATCCAGCACGAAGTTCTTCACGGCTTGATTCGGGGCACGCAAACCGAAGTCGGTCGGCTGCGCTTTTTTCCCCGTTCCGTTCGTCCTTCGACCGACTCCTCCACCGTGTTGGATTTCGAAAAGTCGGGCTTGGACGTCCTCGGCACGGTGGATCATAGGGCAGGTGGGGTGTGGTTAAGTTACCTGGCGGATCACGGGGAGCGAAGAACCGGTCCGCCGCCGGGCTCCGTCAAACCGCCACGCGGCGGCAAATGGAAGGGTCTTTTTATCAAGACACCTGAACTATTACCATCCGTGGTGGAATGGCAACTCTCAAATCACCCGCTCTTCCGCAAAGCGTGACAGCGCCGCACGTTGCGGCTTTCCCAGCCCGCTCTTCGGAATCGACTGGATTCCAAGGAGCGCGGCGATGCGGGAATAGCCGGGACAGTGCGCATGATATTGTTCCAAGACCCGCTCCCAAAGGGCGGTGTCCGTGACATTTTCGTGAACCAGCACGAGCTTGCTGCCCGCCCGGGCGTCGGGCACGGCGACCACGACGGCACTGCCGGGCGCCGCCCCGGCGATGGCGAGCAGTTCCGCCTCCACCGCCAGGGGATCGACCAGTTCGCCGAGGATTTTCACCCATGTGTCCGCCCGGCCTTCGATCCACAGTTCGCGGTCCTTCACCGTGCCGGTGTCGGAAGTGGTGAACCACTCGCCACGATGTTCCTCGTACTTCCAGCCGTCCGGCTGCGGCCGCAAGGTTCCGCGGAAGAGCGCGGGGCCGGAGATCTTCAGGCGCCTGTCCTCGCCCGTGGCCGCTTCCCAGCAGGGCAGTATCCCGATCGGGCGCGTGATGTACGGCTTTTCCAGTAGTTCAAGCCCCTGCGTCGCGATCTGCGATCCGGCCTCGGTCATGCCGTAGCTTGCCAGCACCGGCCAGCCGAGTTCGCGCGCGGCGCGTCCGGTGGTTTCCGGCAATTGACCGCCGCCGACGACGATGGCTTTCAGGCTCGCGGGGGCATGCAGGCGCGCGGCCACGAGATCGTGCACCTGCGTGGGCACCAGCGAGAGATGGGATCCTCCGGTTCGTTCGACCCACCGCGAGAATGTTGCCGCATCCCACCTGCCCTCGAAGCGCTCCATCCGGCAACCCGCCTGCCGGGACCGCGCCGCGACCCCGAATCCACCGACGTGATGCCAAGGCAGCGCCAGCAGCCAGCAGCTTTCCTTGCCGACTTCGAGATGCGCATTCACGGCCGCCGCGGAGATCATCAGCGACTCGCGGCTCAGGCCGATCCACTTCGGTTCGCCGGTGCTGCCGGAGGTTTTGAAATACACCAGGCCGGGCAAGTCCGCCGGATAATCCCCGGAATGCCCCATCAGCACCGGAGACTCCGCATCCCAGAACTCCGGGCACATCAGGGCAGCCGCTTCCATGGCAACTTCTCCAACAGGTCATCGAATCCCAGGCCGGTCCCCGGTGCGGCGTGGAAGTCCGGCGTCCACGGGCCGAGTGCTTCCACGAAGGCGTCCCGCTCGAACAGATGGTGCGTCTGCAAGCCGCAGATCCCGACCAGCCCCGGGAATTGCAGGGCCAACCGGCCAGCCTCCCATGCCGCGAAGGCCTGCCCCAGCGGGTGATCCATGTAGCTGGTCACGACCACGCGCTGGCCGTTCCCCTGGGCCGCCTCGGCAAGCAGCCACGGTTCGTCGATGGCCGGCTTGATCACCATAACCTGCGCGTCCGTGCGATTCGGGGCCGACTCGCGATCCACCGCCAGCGGGACCCGTGTCTTGCGATGGAGTTCGCGCCACTTCGTTTCGGAGTACTCGCAGGGATCCTCGACGAAGTCGATGCCGCGCCGCGTCTCCGCGGGCATATCGCCGAGCCACCCGGCGAGTTCTTCCGCCGCCCCGCTTTCATTGAAGTCCAGCCGCCATTTCAGCGACGGATGCGCCGTGGCCATCGCGTTCAGAAAGGCGCGCTCGACCGGCAGGTTACCACCGCATTTCAACTTCGCGACAGTGAATCCGGCGTCCACCGCCTGTGATACATCCTCCTTGTCGCGCACGACGAGGGTAGCGTGGCTCTGAGGAACCTCCAGCTCCTCGAAGAGCGGATCCTGCACCGAGCGCGCCGCGCCATCCATTTCCAGGCAGCGTAGCGCCCGCCGCACGATCGAGCGGTTGCGCGGGCCCGCGAGATCCTCCAGGCATTTCGCGAGGGTGGGATCCCCGAGTTCCGGCCACGGGTGGATGCAGGCGTGCCCGCCTTCCGAATCTTTCAGCAGCACGCCTTCGAACTCGCGTCGCGATGAACGGGAGTTGAGCAGCTTGCGGCTCTTCAAGCGGTAGTGCCAGTACCAGATGATTTTCCCGGAAGCGGTGGTGAGGTCGGTGATGCCCATGGATGAAAGTTCCAAATTCTAAGTTCCAAGTTCCAAGGAAGGCAAATTCCCCTGGGGGGGGAACGCTGCGGGCAATAGCGCTATGCTTGGCACCCGGCACTTCTTACTTGGAACTTATCGCCGCCAGAACGTGAAAGAGAATTGCGAAGGCGACCAATTGCAAGGCGGAGAGGGCGAGCAGCTTGTTCATCCCCCGCCCTTCCGGCATGGTGAAGGCTCCCCAGATGATCCGCAATCCAAGCGTCAGGAGCGGAAGGACCGCGAGCACCAGCCAAGGCAGGTCGAAGAGGAACCACACCAGGCCGAGGAAGACCGCCAGCTTGATTTCCAACCATACGATGAGACGGGCCGCCTTCGGTCCGAGGCGCACGGCCAGCGTGCGCTTGCCGGTGGTCGCATCCTCCTCGCGGTCGCGCAGGTTGTTGATCGAGATCAGGACCGCGGACAGCAGGCCGATCTGCCCGCCGAGCAGCAGCGCTTCCGGGTGCCATCGGAGGGTCTGCACGAAGACCGTGCCGCACACCGCCACCAGGCCGAAGAAGGCCACGACGAAAATCTCCCCCATGCCGCGATACGCCAGCGGGAAGGGTCCGCCCGTATAGCCATAGGCGAGGTAGAGCGAGGGAATGCCAATAGCGAGGATCGGCCAGCCGGCAGCCAGGAAGAGCACCACCCCGCAGGCAAAGGCCAGGAGGAGGAACACCCCCGCGCCGGTCATCACGGTCTTTCGCGACAGAAGCCCGCTGGCCGTCACGCGCTGCGGGCCGGTGCGGCGCTCGGTATCGGCACCCTTCGCGGCATCGATCGCGTCGTTGAAGAGGTTCGTCGCGATCTGGATGAAGATCGCGCCGCCGACGGTGCAGACGGCCAGCAGCAGGTCGAATCTGCCGGTGAGCTTCCAAGCCAGCACGCATCCGGCCCACACCGGCACGATGGCAGCCGGCAGGGTTTTCGGACGGGTGGCGAGCAGCAGCGGCTTGAT
>CBFGPU010000202.1:0-5768 GCA_965650715.1 uncultured Haloferula sp.
TGCCCGGTTTCCCCGTTGAGGAAACGACGGAGTTGCTCGAGTTGGGAGTCATCGTTGATCGTCCCGGGGGTGCGGATCACGTAGCGGATCTTCATCTCCTTGAGATCGATGATCAGCGTGCAGCCGGCGCGGTAGATGAAGTTGTAGGGTTCCTGGCGCGTGGCGGTGCCGGAGTCCTGCTGCTTCTGGGTCTCCTGGTCCAGGTAGCCGCGGCGGCGCTGGGTGATCTCCACCACCAGATCGGTCAAGGTTCCGCCGCGCGGGGTGCGGCGCAGCGCGCTACGCACCGAGTGGATCTCGGTCGCGGGTCCGTTGTTGGACGCCTTCGAACGGAACACGGTGGGCCGCGCGGTGGCGGCATCGAGCTCGATTCCCAGCATCGTGGCAAGCCGCCTTCCCTCGCCCTTCACCAGCCAGGTCCAGATCAGGGCCGCGTTCCGGTCCATGTCCTTCCATGTTTCGAAGCGGTCGCTTTCCAGGTCCCATGGTTTGAACCGCACGACGGGTTCCGGGTACGGGATGTATTCCTCCGGAGCGAGCCGCAGGCGGCCGAGCACCGAGAGTGCCTGGGCAAGAAAACCCGCGCTGCCCGGTGGCGCCTTCGCCGCCGGCGCTTCCTCGTCGGCATACTCCTCGCTGGAGACATCGCGCCCCACCCCGGTGTGCTCGGCCTGGGTCAGGTTCATGATGGCGAACTTGTGCTCGGAATCCGTCAGCCTGAACTCCTCGGCGAGGATTTCCCCCTTCGGCCAGAGCAGGGACTCGGCGGAGGTGCCGCCACCGGCGGCGGCGTGGATGCCCCATTGGCGGAAGCTCTCGACCATGGCGAGACGGTAGCCCTGGTCGTCCGTGGGATTGAACTCGCGGTCGGAAGTCACCAGCGCGCGGAGGTAGGTGCCGAAGGTGATGCCGACGGGCGGGCAGTAGTCGATGGCGCGGATGCACATCTGGAGGATGTACTGCGCGCAACGCGCGGCCTCTCCCGCCAGGCGGGCGGCGAGATCGGGGTGGATATCGCCTTCCTTCAAGACCCCGGTACCATCGGTGGCGATGCGGAAGAGATCCGCCGTGCGCAGGCGATACACTTTCAGGAAGGTGCCGAACACGGCGGCGACGAGGATGGCCCCGCGCGCGTGCGGTTCCTGGGTGCGCTCCAGCAGGTGGACGTCGGGCTTGCGCGGCTCCCACACGTCCCGGTCGTTCTTCTTTCCGAGCGCGTCGCGCAGCGCTTCGCCCCGGCCGGATGCCTTGCCGAACTGCTGGGCCAATTGGCCGAGGAGGTTCTCCGTGGCGAGGTTTCCCCGGGTGCGTGCGATCTGGCTCTGGAGCACGCCGGGATAGGAGAAGTGCTGGAACAGCGCGACGATGTCCGCAAAGGCCTCGTGGAAGGCGAGGACGTCGGAATTGACCGCTTCCCCGAAGCGGGGATGCACCCCGTCGAGCAGGGCGTGGGCCGTCTCGTGCGCGATGATGTCGTGCGAGAGACAGGTGAAAACCATGGTGCCCGGCGAGTTGTTCGCATCCTTGATATTGACCGGGAAGTAGCCGAAGAGCAGGGCCTTCTTCGCCGGGCTGTAATAGGCGTTCCGCTCGCGCAGCGCATGGGGATAGATGCGCAGGCGCCGCACGAACTGCTCGCCGCCTTTCGGCATCGATGGATCGGTCCCGCGCGGCACCCAATGGGATGCCCAGAGGGCGACCCGTCCCAAGGCTTGCTCGAACTGCTGGATGGTGGCCATGGCGACGGCATAGACCATCTGCTGGTGGAACTGGGGATTGCTCTCCAAGGGGTCGAGGCCGTCCTGGGCGAGGATCCGTTTGTCATTGAGATCCACGGGATGATAGAAGCAGGCGCTCGCCGGATCGGCATCGATCACCTCGATGTATTCGCCCACCGGCCCCGGCTCGAGGCCCTTTTCCCAGAGCACGCCGATGGTGATGATGCCGATGCCCGCGGTGTCCACCTGGCCGGAGACGCTGGGATCGAAGGCGAAGATCCGCAGACTGCGGGTCACGGGTTCGGGAATCAGATTGCTCGGATTCATCAGGGGAGGGAAGTGAAACAAGTGTCTGCCGACGCGTCCGGATGCGACGGGTGAGCGCCTACGATTCATCTCAAAACCATGTCGTGCGAATTGGCGAGATAAATTATGAGACAAAGACAACGCATCGGAATGCTATACCGATATGCAATCTGGAAGATCGGGAGAGATGAAGGAACGGGGTTCGGCGTCGTTTCCTTTTGGCTCTCCGTCAGGTTTGCCGATCGCTTGCAGAGAGTGCCTCCGCCGCCCCCTCGGGAGAGGTTCATTCGTTGCCAAGCCGGAGGCGGGAAGCCGGTTCCTGCCCGGTGCTTTTGGCTCTGCAGCAGCGTGAGGAGTACGTCCGTCCGCGAGCAACATCCGGGGAACCGCTTGCCCGCCATCGCGACGTGGCAACGAAACGGGAGTTTCCAACAACGATCTGAATATCAACCGGTGACATAAAACTCACCCGAGTTCCTTTGCAGACAGGATGCCAGTCCCGCGGACGGGCGGGGGCGTTGGCGTTGCTGGTTCCCGCCGCCGGGCCCGGTGCCGGCCTGCGCATCGCGCAACGTTCCCGGCGCGATTTGCAGCGGCTGGGATGACACGCGGCGGGTCGCCACGAAAGGGGGCTTCGAATGCGGCGCAGGAGCGCGGCGGCGGATGCCATCGATGAGCAGTGGAATTCCGCGGGTTTCGCCCCTAGCTTCGGGCACCATGACCAAGCTCCTCATTCTTCCGGGCAGTGCCCGTCGTGACTCCTACAACCGCAAGCTCGCCGGCATCGCGGCAAAGCTCGCCGCCGAGGCGGGTGCGGATGTCGATCTGGTGGATCCGGCCGACTTTCGCCTGCCGCTCTATGATGCCGAACTGGAGGAGGCCGAAGGTCTGCCTGCGAATGCGAAGGTGCTGAAGGGGAAGTTCCTTGCGGCGGATGCGATCCTCTTCGTTTCGCCGGAATACAATTCCTCGGTCACGCCCTTGCTGAAGAACGTCATCGACTGGGTGAGCCGGCCGGAGACGGACGACGAACCGGATCTGGTGGCGTATCGGGGGAAGATCGCGGGCCTGTTGTCCGCCTCTCCGGGCAAACTCGGCGGATTGCGCGGGCTGGTGCACCTGCGCTCGATCCTGGGCAACATCGGCGTGCTGGTGGTGCCGAAGCAATTCTCGCTCGTCGCGGCCCATGACAAGTTCGACGAGACGGGGAAGTTGAAGAGCGAGAAGGATGTCGAGAGCGTGCGCGGCGTTGTCGCGGAGTTGTTGAAGGTGGCGGGGAAGCTTGTTTCCTAAGAAGCGTCAGCGCCCGGGAGCGCGGAGCCACCGGCCCGCAGAAGGAGCCCCTGTAGCCGTCTTCAGATGGAGTTCCGGAAAGAGGTGACGTGAGGCTCCGGTGAGGACATGTGAACGGACCGCCGTAAGAGTTGCTTCTGCGGGCCGGTGGCTCCGCGCTCCCGGGGGAAAGGCAGCTGGGGGTGATACCCGCGCCCGGGGCTTGATGTCCCGGGCAAGCCGCGAGACGCTGTCCGCGATGAATCCCGAGCGGGACACGGACATGCTCTATCTCACGCCGACGACGCTTTGCGGGCGGACCGTTACGCTGGTGCCTCTGGCCCCGGAGCATGCGGAGGGGCTATTCCATGCTGTCGGCGGGGATGAAGAGATCTGGCGCTACATGCCGGCCCCGCAGCCGCGGGGCGTGGAGGAGATGCGGGCGTGGATCGGGCGGAGCCTTGAGGAGCAGGCCAATGGCCGCCGCATTCCCTTCGCGGTGATCGGGAACGAGGAAGGGGAAGTCATCGGGGCCACCGGCTACGTGAATCCCGTCGCGGCGAACCGCCATCTCGATATCGGGTGGACGATGTATGGCCGCGCCTACTGGCGCAGCGGGGTGAATACGGAGTGCAAGTATCTCCTGTTGCGGCGCGCCTTCGAGGAGATGCGCTGCATCCGCGTGCAGTTCCGCGTGGATGCGCGGAACGAGCGTTCGCGCCGTGCGGTCGAGCGGATCGGGGGAGTAATGGAGGGAGTCCTGCGCAAGGCCCAGCTTCTCCACAACGGGCACGAGCGGGATGTGGCGATCTTCTCGATCCTCGACGACGAGTGGCCCGCGCGGAAGGCGTGGTTTGAAGAAAGGTTAGCGGGATCTTGATTTGCTTATGAAACCTCCCGTGCCCGTGTTACGCATTTTCGATGAAGCGAAGGCGAAGGAATTCTACGTCGGCTTCCTGGGGTTCGCCGTTGATTGGGAACATCGTTTCGAAGATGGCGCGCCGCTCTACCTGCAGGTATCCCGCGGTGCTTGTGTCTTGCATCTCTCCGAGCATTTCGGCGATGCGACGCCGGGTGCGGGTTTGCGGATCGAGGTGTCCGGACTCGGGGCCTATCTCGATGGATTGAGGGCGGCGAATTTCCGTCATTGCCGTCCGGGCGAGGCGCGGTTGCAGCCATGGGGGCTGCGCGAGATCACCCTTGCCGATCCATTCGGGAACCGGATCACGCTGTATGAAGAAGGGGGTGAGGGAGAGAAGGTTGATGCGGGACCGGTCTAACCAGAGATTGCAGAACCCTCCCGGATCGGTCATTCTACCGAGGCTGTGAAAAACCCTCCCTGCATGCCTCTGGCGAAAGGGCCGCGCTTCCGGTCGGCGATGCTTCGCGGGAGTTTCGTCCTCGCTCAGCTTCTTTTCGTGCCGGTGGCCGGCGCTCAAGCGCCTCCCCCCGCTCCTGCTGCAAAGGCGATCGGGGCCATTGTCGATTTCAAGGATGGCCACCCGGGGGATGGAGCCATGTCGGTGGAATACAGTTACGGTGCCGGCTCGCGCCTGATCCTCGTGGTCCGGGGAGTGGAGATGAACGGGGCCGCGCACTTGAATCCCGGCAAGTCCGTCGGCGGAGATCTCGCGGTGAGGGGCAACCAGATCCAGATCGTCCCGGAGGAAATCTACGGGGAGAGGGGCCCGATGGAGACCACGAGCATCTACACCGTGCGCTACCTGGTTCCGAATGTGGCGCCGGGGATTTACCGTTTGCTCCATGATGACTCGAAGGTGGAAGGCGGGGACCGGATCATCGACATCACACTCGATCTGAGAAAGCCGGTGAAGAAGACCCTCGTGATCAAGGGCAAGCAGGTGCCCGTGGCTCCGGCGGTGCCCGCGGACCCGGCTCCGGTGATACCGGGGGAGATCTTGATACCGGGAGAAATCTGAAACCGGCGGGCCTTCCGCGGCGGATGAGGGGACGGCGGGTTTTCCGCCGCCATTCACCCGGATCGCGTTTCCCGCGGTTGGAGCGATTTCCCCTGAATAACGCGCAGACCGCGGCGTCCTACAAACGCAGGGCTTTCGCTCCGCCCCTCGAAACGCTATCCATAAGCTGCCATGAAAGCCGTGTTGGTCTCGACCTTGTTACTCGCTTTTCTCCTCCCCGCCGGAGCGCAATCGAAGCGGCCCGAACGCCGCACTTTGATCGACCGCGACCCGGACGTGGTTCATCTGGCCGAGCACGTGAAGGCTCCGATCGAGCTGCGGGTCATCAAGGAGGCGACCGTGTTCTCCGATAAGAACGGCAAGACCAAGCTCGGCGTCCTCGTGCCGGACCAGACGGTGACGCTGGAGGCGATGACCGCGAAGGCCTACCGAGTGCGCGGGAAGGGCGAGAAGCACGGGATCGCCGGCTGGGTCGGCCCGGGTGCCTTCGCTTCGAAGGACCCGGACTTCGTCGAGAACCTCAAGAAGCTGC
>CBFGPU010000203.1:0-5763 GCA_965650715.1 uncultured Haloferula sp.
CGAGGAGCGGCAGGCCGTAGAACGCCACGACTAGCTGCAGCACGACAGGGACACTGCGCGCGTAGGAGACATAGAGCGCAGCGAGCGGGCTTAGGATTGGGATGCGGACGACGCGCAACGCCGTCGTTATGAGGGCCAGGCAAAAGCCGGCGACCAACGCCACGAAAGTGATAGCGAGTGTCAGCGGCAGAGCCGTCATCAACTCGGGGATCATCGTCTTAAGATCCACGTTCACTTCCCTTTCAAGATTGGCGCGGGTATCGCCGGCTTCTGTGGGTCAGAAAGGCAATCGTGCCTTATTTCATGAACCGGACGATCTCTTCGCCGAATTGAACTACTGCTCCGCCCCGCCGGATCTCCTGATGCTCGATCTCGGCCTGCCCGGTAAGGACGGCCTCCAGGTCCTGCGCGAGGTGAAGGCCAAGGTCCCGGACCAGAAGATCGTCATCCTCACCTCCTTCGACGACCGCGAGCGCGTCTATCGCGCCATCTGCAACGGCGCTGCAGGATACCTGCTCAAAACCGCCGATCCGGACGACATCCTGTCCGGCATCCGCGACGTGATGCACGGCTCGGCCGCGCTGAGCAGCCCGATCGCCAGCATGATCCTGGAAGGCTTCGCGAAGCACGGGCCGGTCGAGGAGACCGAACCGCTGACCTCCCGCGAGGAGGAAGTCCTGCGCCTGCTCGTGAAGGGCTTCATCAAGAAGGAAATCGGCGACCAGCTCGACATCTCCCAGCACACCGTGGACATGCACCTGCGCAGCGTTTACCGGAAGCTTCACGTCCGCACCCAGACGGAGGCGGTCTCGAAGGCGCTGCGGAAGGGTCTCGTCTGACACGCCACATCTTCCTTTCCCCCGCCGGATTCCATTGTCGCGGCGCGGAGGTCCGTGTAATTCCTGACTCCAATGACGGGAAAACGCGGGCTGACGCAGCAACACGTGGCGCGGATTCTGGGCGGCGAAAGTCCCGAGGTGGTGGCGGCACGGCTCGCCCCCGATCTCGCGAATCTGCCGGAGGTGCCGGCGGGTAGCGCGAAGGTCACGCGGGAGCGCGCCGAGGCGCTATGGCTAGAGGCGGGGCTGGACCCGGATCTGCGGAAAACGCTGCTGGACGGAGCAGCGGACGAGCTTCCGCTCTATCAGGGCAACATCGAGAACGCCATCGGCCTGATGAAGATGCCGCTGGGCCTGGCGGGGCCGCTGCGGATGAACGGGGTGGCGGCGAAGGGCGACTTCTGTATTCCCCTCGCCACGACCGAGGCCGCGCTGGTGGCCAGCTACCACCGCGGCTGCCGCCTGCTGACGGCGGCAGGCGGCTGCTCGGCCATGGTGCTCTACGAAAGCCTCAGCCGCGCCCCGGCTTTCGTTTTCAAGACCGCTCCCGAGGCCTGCCGCTTCACCGTATGGGCGGTGGACCAGTTCGAGGAATTCCAAAAGGTCGCCGGCACCACCACTTCGCACGGCAAGCTCATGGACATGGGCGTGACCATCGAGGGCAACCACGTCTATCTGAACTTCGAGTTCACCACCGGGGATGCCTCCGGGCAGAACATGGTAACGATCGCCGCCCAAGCCATCTGCGACCACATCGCCGGGCACTCCCCTGTCGCGCCGCAGCGGCACTACGTGGAGTCGAATCTCTCCGGCGACAAGAAGGCCAGCACCAAGGCCTACACCACCACCCGCGGCAAGAAGGTGACGGCGGAAGCCCGCCTCTCCGAGGAACTCGTGAAGAAGCACCTCCACACCACCCCGCGGGCGATGGAGCAGTACTGGCAGATGTCCGCGATCGGCGGCGTGCTGAGCGGCACCTTGGGAATCCACGGTCACTTCGCGAACGGCCTGACCGCCCTCTATCTCGCCACCGGCCAGGATGCCGCCTGCGTGGCCGAATCGGCGACCGGCGTGACCCGCTTCGAAGTCACCGAAGAAGGGGACCTCTACGCCTCCGTCACCTTGCCGGGCATCATGGTCGGCACCGTCGGCGGCGGCACCGGCCTGCCGACACAGAAAGCCTGCCTCCAACTCATGGGCCTCTCGGGCCCCGGCCATGCACGGGCACTCGCGGAAGTATGCGCCGGCCTCCTGCTCGCCGGCGAACTCTCGATCATCGGCGCCCTGAGCGCCGGGCACTTCTCCCGCGCGCACCGCAAGCTCGCCCGGGACCGCAGCGGAGCCGAAAAAGCATGAAACGCTGGTGGACCTATCAGAAGGAGCGTTTCCCGCTGCTTGCACACGGCCCACTCATCGCGGCCTTCAGCGCCTGCGCGGTCTCCTTCTCCTCCCTGATCCGCCACGCTCCGGTGCCGGGCCGGGAGATGTATCTCACCGCCTTCGTCGTGTGCCTCCTGATGTTCCTGCAACTGCGCATCGCGGATGAATTCAAGGATGCCGAAGACGACGCCCGCTGGCGTCCCTACCGGCCGGTGCCGCGCGGCCTCATCAAGCTCTCCGAACTCCGCGTCCTCTTCATCCTCGCCGCCGCCATCCAGCTCGGTCTCGTGCTATGGCTCGACCCGCGGCTCACCTGGGTGCTCGCCATCGCCTGGACCTACCTCGCGCTGATGAGCGTGGAGTTCTTCTGCCGCGATTGGCTCAAGGCGCGCCCCGTGGTCTATCTGATCAGCCACATGGGCATCATGCCCCTGGTGGACTTCTTCGGCACCGCCTGCGAATGGCTCCCCCGCGCCGGGAACCCGCCACCGGGCCTGGGATGGTTCCTCGCCGCCAGCTTCTTCAATGGCGTCGTGATCGAACTGGGCCGCAAGCTCCGCCAGCCCGCCGACGAAGAAGAAGGCGTGGAAACCTACAGCGCGCTGTGGGGAATGCACCGCGGCGTGACAGTCTGGCTTTTCACCCTGCTCGCCACCCTCGGCTGCGCGCTCATGGCCGCCCGGGCGATCGATTTCATCCTTCCCCTCGCCCTCGGCCTCGGCGCGGTCCTGCTGATCGCCCTCGCCGCGATCTTCGGCTATGCCCACCGCGGCATGTCCGGCAAGAAGATCGAGATCGTCTCCGCCGTATGGACCCTGGTCCTCTACCTCCTCCTCGGCCTCGTGCCCCTGTGGCTAAAACACTGACCCATGAGCTTTCTCCTCCCCGGTTCGAACAGCACCGATCTCGGCGGCAAGGGCGCGGCGCTGGCCAGGCTCGGCGATGCGGGATTCGAGGTGCCCGCATGGTTCGCCGTCCCGCCTGCGGCGACATGGAGCGAAGGCGAATTGGACGAAGCCATCGCCACACTCGGCAGCGGCCCTTTCGCGGTCCGTTCCTCCGCCACCATGGAAGACGGCGCGGGGCATTCCTTCGCCGGCCAGTTCGAAACCTTCCTCGACGTCCCGGCCCACGAAGTCGCCGCGAGAATCTCCGGCGTTCGGGATTCCGCCCGAAACGAGTCGCTGCGCACCTACTGCCGGGAGCGCGGCCTGCCCCTCCCCGAACCCCCGACCGTCCTAGTCCAGCGCATGATCCTGCCACGCTGCGCCGGGGTCGCCTTCTCCGCCGACCCGGTCACCGGGAAGCGCTCGGTGGCGCTCGTCTCCGCGGTCGAAGGCACCGGCGAAAAACTCGTCTCCGGCGAAGTCGATGGCGAGACTTGGCGGATCGGCTCCGAACCCTGCGAGGCTCCAGCGAACCGCGTGCTCAAGGAAAGCGAAGCCCGGGAAATCGCCGCTCTCGCCCGTGACTGTGCCGAACACTTCGGACGACCGCAGGACATCGAGTGGGCGATCGACCGCAGCGGCAAGCTCTGGCTGCTGCAATCCCGCCCGATCACCACGCTCGCCTCGCTTCCCGACCCGGACGACACGCACCGCGTCTGGGACAACAGCAATATCGCCGAAAGCTACGGCGGCGTGACGACGCCCCTCACCTTCTCCTTCGCCCGCCGCATCTACGAATCCGTCTACCGCGAATTCTGCCGCTTGATGTCCGTGCCCGCGCAGCGGATCGAGCGGGCGGACGATGTCTTCCCGCAGATGCTCGGGCTGATCCGCGGGCGCACCTACTATAACCTTGCGAGTTGGTACCGCGTGCTGGCCCTGCTCCCCGGCTTCCAGCTCAACCGATCCTTCATGGAGCAGATGATGGGCGTGAAGGAACCCCTGCCCGAGCCGCTGGTGCAGAAGATCATCGCGGAGTCGAGCGTGAGCCGCGGTGCCGACATGCGCGCCCTGGCCTGCACCTGCATGGGCCTGATCGGCCAGCTTCTCGGGCTCCGCAAACAAGTCGCAGCCTTCCAGGCACGTCTCGACGCCGCCCTCGCCCCGCTTCCGGTCCCGCCGGCCGAAATGAGCGGCGAGGACCTCGTGAGCCACTACCACGAGCTCGAGCAGAAGCTTCTCAAGCGCTGGGACGCCCCGCTGGTGAACGACTTCTTCGCCATGATCTACTACGGCGTCCTGCGCAGCTTGTGCGGGAAGTGGGCCGGGGACACCGACGGCACGCTGCAGAACGACCTGCTCGCCCACACCGGCGGGATCATCAGCGCGGAACCGCCGCGGCGCATCGTCCGCATGGCGAAGCTCGCCGCGGAAGCGTCCGGCCTGGCCGATATACTCGTGGACCAAAACATTCCCGCGAAGGACAAGCTCGCAGCAGTCAAGCGCCACGCTCCCCTGGCTGCCGAGTTCCAGCGCTATCTCGACGACTTCGGCGACCGCTGCCTGGAGGAACTGAAACTCGAAAGCCCGACCGTCCGGGACGATGCCTCCACGCTGCTATCATCCATCGGTGCGCTGGCACTGCGGGGCAATCTTCCCGAGGAGCGCGAGGAAACTCCCGCCCCCGCACCGCCGATCGGCAATCCGCTGAAGCGGATGATCTTCGGCCACGTCTTGACGCAAGCCCGCGAGCGCGTGCGCTGCCGCGAGAACCTGCGCTTCGAACGGACCCGCTTGTTCGGCCGGGTGCGGTCGATCCTGCGAGAGCTCGGCAAACGCCTGCATGCCGACGAGCGGCTGCAAGCACCGGAAGACGTTTTCTATCTGGAACTGGGGGAGATCCTCGCGGCATGGGAAGCTACCGGAACCACCGATGACCTGGGCGCATTGGCACAACATCGCCGCGCCGAATTCGCCCGCTACCGCGAGGAAGAAGCGCCGCCGGATCGCTTCGAGACCCATGGACCCGTCCACCGCTACACCGGATTCGAGGCCGCCCGTCCGGAGGAGCCCATCGTGGCGGGTGCCCGGATCAAGGGCATCGGAGCCTGCCCGGGCAAAGTCACCGGCAAGGTCCGCGTCGTGCTCGATCCCCGCGGTGCCCGCCTTGAGCCCGGCGAGATCCTCGTCGCCCAGCAAACCGACCCCGGCTGGGTCGTCCTCTTCCCCGCGGCCTCCGGCCTCCTCGTCGAGCGCGGCAGCCTGCTCTCGCACTCCGCCATCGTCTCCCGCGAACTCCGCCTTCCCTGCATCGTCTCCCTCTCCCGCATCACCACCCTCCTGAAAACCGGCGACCTCGTCGAAATGGACGGAAAGACCGGCGAGGTCCGCATCTTAACAGCCGAGGCACCGTGATCGACGTCCTGCAGCATCAAGAGCCCCGGAGGGGTGACAAGGAGGCCAGTCTCACCACCCCCTCCTCCCCATGAGCAAATCCGAGATCCAGCACCGCGCCGACTTCTCCAAGGTCCGCTACGCTCAATGCTGGGAGGACTCCCTCTTGCTCGTGAAGTCCCTCCAACCCGCAGGCCGCCACTGCCTCAGCATCGGCTCCGCCGGGGATAACAGCTTCTCCCTCCTCGCCGCCGGTGCCGCCT
>CBFGPU010000204.1:0-5742 GCA_965650715.1 uncultured Haloferula sp.
GTGACCTCGTCCGCCGAGTTGACCAAGGGAATCACCTCCAGCGAGAGCACGACATCGCGGTATTCGATGTTGGTGCTCTGACCGGTGGTGCCGCTGTTGAAGCTGTTGGTCGGGACGGCGATCTGTTGACCGCTCTTGATCACGCCCTTCTGGTTGTTGGCCATGAACACCGTCGGTCGGGAGATCACGTTGAACCGGTTCGAGGACTGGAGCGCCTCCAGGTAGACATTCATGTGCGGCCCGATCCGGCCATAGATGCCGAGACCGGCGGTGGCGGCGAGATCGCCGGGATCGAAGGTGCTGCCATCCAGCGGAATGAGCGGGCCGGCACCGCTGCCACCGCGACCGCCGATCACGTTGTCGCCGCGGGTCTCTACGGTGCGGAGGTAATCCACGCCGTAGTTCAAGTCCTTGCCGAGCGAGAGCTGGCCGAAGACACAGGAAATCATGACCTGCTCCGCCTTCACGTCGATTTCGTCGAGAAGCTTGGTGACGATCTCCAAACTGGCCGGCGGTCCCTGGATCACGATCGAGTTGGTGATGTTGTCCGCCACAAGCAAGGTGCGGCCCACCAGGAGGGATTCCGGAGCGCTATTGACTTCCGGTTCACCGAGGCTGCTGCCCGTGGAACCGCCGCCGCCGATGCCGCCGCCGCCGGAGGAGCCACCTCCGCCGAAGGAACTGTTGCTCCCCGTGCTGCCACCCGCGGTGCTGCGTCCCGAACCCGTGGTGCGGGAGTTGCCCCCGCCCGTGCCGCCGCCGAAGTTGGCCCCCCGCGCCGAACCTGTCGCTCCGGCACCGCCGCCGCCGCCACCGGCCGTGCCGCTGGCTGCATTGCCGCTGAAGGCGCGCTGGAGCGCTTGTTCCGCCACCGGCAGGAAATCCGCCACGGCCAGGAACTTCAGCTTCCGGCGCAGGAAATTCTTCTGGTCGGTCGGCGAGTCGAAGCCCCGCACCAGCGTCTCCACGAAGAGGATATCGACCGGACGACCCATCGCGAAGATTTCGTTGGTGCGTGTGGCCGGGACAATCTGGATCGGAATATCCTCACCCGCACTCCCGCCGCCGTCCGCGCCGGTTGCACTTGCTACCGGATTCACCAAGGGGGTGCCTTGAGGCGTCGTCGGGGCCGCTCCGCTCGAGACACGCTGGGTCCCCGCCGTGCGCTGCTGCTGCTGCTGGGTATTCAGGATCTCGTTGAGGGTCTCGGACAGCTCCTGGACATCGGCGTACTGGACCTTGATGAAACGTGTCGCCACCTGCTGCGACGGCACATCGATCTCCTGCTGGAGCTGGATCAAGCGGCGGATCAGGGAAGAGCTTTCCGTGATGACGATCGAAGACGCGTTCGGGACGGCCGCGATCGAACCGTAGCTACCGAGCTGCCTCACAACCGCGGTGAAGGTGCGCTCCATCTCCTGCGGCTTGATGTACTTGAGCGGCATCACGTAGGTGACCACCTGCTCGCCCTCCGGCAAGTCGGCCGGATCCGTGATCGTTTGCAGCGGCTGGCTGGTCGCGTTCGCCGGAGACTGCGAGTAGATCAGGCGATCATGGTTTTCGCCGGTCGGCACGAACACGAAGCCTTCCAAGAGCGCCGCCTCCTTGAGCAAACGTGCGGCCTCCCCGTAGGTGATCGGACCTCGCTGGACAAACCGGAACTCCGCGGTCAGCGCGGCATTGCTCACCGTCACGCGGCGCCCCGTGATCTCGGAATACAAATCCGCAAGGCGCTGGCCGTCGATCTTCGGCTCGATGTAACCCGCCTGCTTGATGGTCTGGGGATCGGGTGCCTTCGGCATCGGCCCGGCCTCCGGCTCGCGGACCGGCAGGCGTGCCGCCCCCGGCCCGGCGGGACCTCCCGGAGGATTCTGGGGTGGTGTCGGCTGCGGCGGAGCGACGGGTTCCTGGGCGAATACCGCGCTAGCAAGAAGCAATCCGGCGAGAATGTTGGACGGTTTGGGCAACATGGGAAAAGGAATAGGCGGACGGGAGAGTTGCAGGAGTCGGGTGAGACGGAGCGGATTCTAGTTGCGGACGCGGATTGCCGGGACCGGCCAGGGCCAGGAAGACAAGCGGAATGTAGGGATGACGGGTATCGGGGCGGAAGAGGATCAGCGCCGGGGTGTCGGCTGGGGAATGCGGGGACGGGTCACGCGCGGAGCTTGGGGCTACTGCCCTTGCTGTCCTTGCTGCTGTTGGAGCTGTTGCAATTGCGGATTCGGCTGCTGCCCCTGCGGTTGCTGCTGCCCGGGCTTTTGCTGAGGTGCCGCGCCGGCCTTCGGGGTAGTCGTCTTCTCGTCGAACTTCACCGTGCCGGAGCGCCCGCCCGCCGAAAGATGCACCACGGTATCCATCCAACTCGTCTTGCCGAACTCGACCCGGTCCACCTTGAAGGAACCCGAAGCGCCCGGAGGCAACTCTTCCATCCGGTCGGGGAAATACTTCATCGTGCCCGTGGGCCGGACGATCTGGGTCTCGCCGGCATTCTTCTTGTGCTGCAGGGTGACCATGTAGCCGCCCTCGACTTCCGAGACACCGCCTAGCACCCAATCGTCGAAGGCTCCGGCAACCGGATCGGGATTCGCGGGCGGCGGCTTCGAGGTGAAGGGCGAGTTGTTCCACAGGTGGGCGTAGCTCGCATTCGACGGCTTCCTCGGCACATCGGCCGATGCCGCTCCGATCAGGAGAAACGCGGAAAACGAAAGGATCGCGGACGTCTTCATGGATTTGCCGGGCCAGGAGGATTGTTGGATCCGGTGGTCGCGGCACCCTCGACCTTGGCCTCGGCCCCGGCGTCCTCCTCGCCGGTCGAGGGCACATACCATTGCTCCGCGGTGACGGTGCAATCGATCTTGGTGTCGTCCTTCGCATCGGGCGAAAGGCGCATGAAAGTGATGGCGCGGAACTGGTCCGGCATCTGGAGACGATCCAGCCAGCGGTACAAGGCGGCCTCGGAGCCGGTCACGTTGAATTCCACCTTGGCGCGATGGAAGCGCCCCGTTTCATCGCTAGGAAGGATCTTCCGGCGCTTGATTTCCAAGGTATTGGCCGTGGCCTGATTGGAGGCGAACTGCTCCAACTCGGTCTGGACGGTCTGGCCCGCCTTCGGCTCCGGATAGTGATCCGCCAGCCAGTCCATCTCGCCCTGGTTGGTCTCGCGATCCTTGTCCATGATACCTGCATCGACGACCGATTGCTTTGCCCTGCCGAGCGCCTTGGTCACGCCGGCGCGATAGCCGCGGTACCAGGAGATGGCGAAGAAATTGAGCAACACGAAAATCGCGAGGCTGAAGAGCAGAACTAGTTTCTTTTCGCGGTCGCTCATGAATCGTGGAGTCGGAAAGGGAAAACCGCCCGGAGGAAATCTTGTCGGTATTTCACGGGGTTGAATCGGGCAGCGTGCCGGTGAAGACGAAATCCCAGCCCTTCGCGCTGTTCGAAGGCGGCGGGGTGTCCCAATCGTATTCTCCCAGATTTCCGGATTCCCGGCTGAGGTTCAGGCTGAAGGTGTTGACCGGGGCCGCCTGGGGAGCCTCGCCCACCAGACTGATCTGCGTGCCGTTAACCTCGGCCTTCTTGAGGCGCAACCCGCTGTTCGGGGGGATCGCCTTGGCCACCCGTGACAAGATCTCAACCGGAGCCCGGTTGTAATCGACCACCGGTTCCAATTCGGCCCAGAGGATCTTGTGTTCGGCCACCGCGGCGGCCAGTTCAGGCGGCATGATGGCGGCGGCTTCTGCCTTGTAGGCCTTGATTTTCTGCTGGTCGCGCCAGATCCCGTAGCCGAACCAACCAGCCATCCCCAGATAGGCGACGGCCACGGCGGCGATCGCTGCCATTTTCTGCTGGCGGGCGACATGGGCCCGGCGCGCGGCCCGGACGTCGGCCGGCAGAAGCTTGCTGCGGGGATCGGGCATCACCGGCTCTGGCCGGGGCGAAACCTTGGCGGAAATGCCGAGCCCGCTTGCCAGGCTGCCGGCGGAACCGGCATCGCCTTCCGGCGACCAGACATGGACGGCTTCCGGCTTGAGGGGCAAGCCCTGGATGGCAAGCTGGCCGAGCGCGAGTTGGATCTCCCGCAGGCAGCCCGCATCCGGTGCCGGACCGCTGCTCGAAGTGGCCTGCGAGTAGAGCAATTTGCCATTCCGGAAGAACGCGAAAACCCAGCGGCCGAACTCGACCCATGCGGCGATCGCCTCACCCCGGACTTGGAAAGCACGGGCGGAAACGTCAAATTCCTTCGGGCTACGAGGCGGCAGATCTCCGTCGCCAGGCGACTTCAGCACCACGCACAGCAAGGTCGCGGCATCCTCATCCTTCGAGACCAGGAAGGTATCCGAAAGCTGTCCGGCCATGGGATCGGCGCGGACCCCGAGGCGCTCCGCATGCATCGCGGCCAGATCCTCGAACAGGGACTCATCCGTGCTGGAGGCCTTGAAAGGCAGGGCGTGCATCCCGCGGACCGGGAACAGCATCGCCAGATTACCTCCCGGCAGGTTGCTCAAGTCCGAGGCGCGGGCCGGACCGTCGGCCGTCTGGAGGACAAAGCCCCCGGTGCTCGCCTGCTTCCAGATCTCCCACCCCCGAGCACCGGGGACAAGCAGCGTTGTTTCCTGTTGTTTGCTCAAGGCACTACCTCCTCGGTTCGTTCCAAAACCGCCGGTCGTCCCGTGCGGTTGCGCACGATGACCGTGATTTTTCGTTTGGCACCGGCAACCGTGCCGATGCTTTCAATGCGTTGCGTGGCGTCGTTGACGGTCATCCGGCCGGAAATTTCAGGGCGCATGCTGGTGTCCACACCGAGGAGTGCAAGCGCTTGCTCCAGTTGTTGGAACGGAGCGTCGTCCTCGGTTTCGCGGATCCCATCGGGCCCGCGCACGGTTTCGGGAATCACCGCGGCTTCCTCGACCGAGACCTCGGCAGCCACCGCGATCAATTCCGCGGAAGCCTCGTTCAAGTCGAGCTGACCGCTGCTCCAGATCGTGAACCAGTTGCGCCAGTCCGGTTTGAGCGCCTCGACGTAGTCCATCCCCTTCACCAGCCGCACCTCGTCGAGATTGTAGAAGGGGCGGTTGAAGGGCTGGTTGAGGCGGCCTTGGGCAAGGTACCAATCGGACTCGGCACCGGTCAGCCCGGTTTCATCATTGGTGTCGACCCAGTCGATGAGGCAGTCGGTCACGGCCTGCGCTTCGTCGAGCGTGAGCCCCCAGTCCATGAACATGGACTTGAGCAACTGTTCGTCCTGTTTGAGCACCAAGGCGTTGATGTTGAATTTCTCGCCCTCTGAAATCAGGCGCACTTCGAAGCCCTCGCCGTTCTCCTCGGACATCTGCCGCAAAAGGGGATCGGTCCGCTTGACCGCGGGATTCGCTCCGATCGCGATTCCCATCTCCGCCAGTTGCCGGGCACGGAAGCCGTGGACCTGGGCGGTGGCCAGATCGACATCGAAGGAAACCACCCGGATTGCCGCCATCGTCGCCATCGCGAGGATGGCAATCAGCCACAACACCGCGACGAGCGCGGAGCCGCGAACCAAATGCCTGCGTGGATTGCGAATCATCATCGGTTTCCTCCATTTTCCCTTCCGCCCCCTCCACCTTGCCCACCTCTCGGACCACCGCCACCGCCAGGAACATTGATATCAATTCCCCCTCCGGGCTGCTGCGGACCACCACCACCACCACCGCCGCCGCGCTGTTGCTGCTGGAGCTGGCGCATCATCACCTCGGGATCCTGCTT
>CBFGPU010000205.1:0-5726 GCA_965650715.1 uncultured Haloferula sp.
CTATGGGGAGGCCCAAGCGTATCAGGACGAGCTGCGCGGCGAATGGGAATGAGCCAATCACGTTCCTGAAATACCGTGACCGGCTTCTTCGATACGAACATCCTCATCGACTTCCTGAACGGTATTCCGGAAGCTCAAGTGGCCACAGCTCCCTATGGTCGCCGCTGCATTAGCCGCATTACATGGATGGAAGTATTGGCCGGGGTGAAGGACACGCCGGGGGAAGACATCGCGCGCACCTTTCTTGCTCAATTCGATGTGATGGAAATCACCGAAGATGTGGCCGAGGCGGCGCTGACCGTGCGCAAGCACCACGTTCCCAAACTCAAGCTTCCGGACGCGATCATACTGGCTTCGGCCCGCTTGATGGGCACCCGGCTGATCACCCGGAATTCGCGGGATTTCCCGGCGGACTCCGCGGATGTCCACGTGCCCTACCGAATGTGACGGGAAAATTCACAATCGCCGGGTTACGGGTTGAAGAGCGGCGGCGGATGTTCATTCTCCGCGCGCCATGACGTTCCGAGGCACCTACACCGCGCTGATTACCCCGTTCCGTGACGACCGTATCGATACCGCGGCCTTCAAAGCCCTGATCGAGCGTCAGGTGGCGGCGGGGATCACGGGGATCGTGCCGGTCGGCACCACCGGGGAATCGCCGACCGTCGATACGGACGAGCACATCGAGGTGATCCGTCTTGCCGTGGAATATGCCGCGGGCCGCTGCCAGGTGGTGGCCGGAACCGGTGCGAACGCGACCAAGGAGGCGATCGAACTGACCCAAGCGGCCGAGAAGGTGGGCGCGACAGGCACGCTGCAGGTCTGCCCTTACTATAACAAGCCATCGCAGGAGGGGATTTACCGCCACTTCCGGACCGTGGCCGAAAACACCTCGCTGCCGGTGATGCTTTACAGCGTGCCCGGCCGCAGCGGCGTCGAAATCGGCGTGGAAACCACCGCCCGGCTCGCGGCGGACTGCAAGAACATCGTCTCGATCAAGGAAGCAGGCGGCTCGGTGGAGCGCGTGAACCAGCTTTTCCAAGCGGTACCTGCCGATTTCTCGATCCTTTCCGGGGACGATCCGCTGACCCTTCCCTTCATGGCCTGCGGTGCCGCGGGCTTGGTTTCGGTGGCGTCGAATCTCGTTCCGGAGGTGTTGGTGAAGCTGGTGCAGACCTGCCTGGACGGGGATTTTCCGGCCGCGCTGGCCCAGCAGAAGAAGTGGTATCCGCTCTTCCGCGGCCTGATGTCCCTCGATGTGAATCCCGTGCCGATCAAGACCGCGGTGGCTTTCCAAGGCCACTGCACCGAAGAGCTGCGCCTGCCGCTCGCCCCGCTTTCGGATGCGGCGAAGGTTCAACTCCGGGCGCTTCTGACCGAATTCGGGCTTCTCGCCTGATCCCGCCTGCGGCTATCCAACGCAACGCACATGATCCAGCTTCTCGTCACCGGCAAATCGGGCCGCATGGGCCAGGCCGTCCTGCAGGCGGCCAATCAGGAACCTGCCGTCACCGTCGCCTCGACCCACGACGCGGGTGAGAACCTCGCCGCAGCCATCGCGCAGGCGAACACGGTGATCGATTTCACCATGCACAAGTTCACCCGCGAGTTGCTGGATGCGGCGCTGGCGAACAAGACCCACCTCGTGATCGGCACGACCGGTCACACCGACGAGGAGCGCGAAGCGATCCGCGAGGCGGCGAAAACGCTGCCGATCGTTTACGCGCCGAACTTTTCGGTCGGTGTGAACACCCTTTTCTGGCTCACCCGGAAGGCCGCGCAAATCCTCACCCAGGATCGCTTCGACATCGAGGTCACCGAGATGCACCACCGGCACAAGATCGACGCGCCGTCCGGCACGGCGCGGCGCTTGCTCGAGATCCTCAACGAGGAAACGGGCACGAGATACGATCAGGACATCGCACACGGTCGCTTCGGCAACGTGGGTCCGCGTCCGCCCCGCGAGATCGGCATGCACACGCTGCGCGGCGGCGACGTGGTGGGCGATCACACGGTGATCTTCGCGGCGGACGGCGAGCGGGTCGAACTCACTCACAAGGCGAGTTCGCGCCTGACCTTCGCCGCCGGTGCCGTGCGTGCCGCGGTGTGGCTCTACGACAAGCCCGCCGGCCTCTACGACATGCAGGATGTCCTCGGGCTGAAATGATGTCTGCCGTCTTGCCGTCTTCCGTTCCCCGCGTGGCAATCGCGCTCGGGTCGAACGTCGGCAACCGTCTGAAGCATCTCCAGGATGCCCGTGATTTGCTGAAGAAAATTGCGGTGCCCGGCTCGCTGCTACAGGCACCCGTTTACCAGACGGAGCCGGTCGATTGCCCGCCGGGCTCGCCGGACTTCTACAACACGGTGATTGAGATCGGGTACACGGGAACGCCCCATGACTTGCTTGATGCGACGCAGGGGATCGAGTTCCACCTCGGGCGGACCGCCGTCCCGGAGCGCAATGCCCCCCGGGTGATCGATCTGGACATCCTTTACTTCGGCGACGAGCGGATCGACGGGGAAATCCTGGATCTCCCCCACCCCCGGCTGACTTCCCGGCGCTTCGTGCTCCAGCCGCTGGCGGACATCCGGCCGGATTTGATTCTGCCCGGGGATCAGGTTTCGATTGCGGAACACCTCCGCCACCTTGACTCTAGCGAACCGCCGCTGGTGACTGTCCAAGCGACGTGGTAATCCAAGCTTGCCGTGACCGGTTCCGAAAAAGCCGCCGCCATTCTCCGACGGAAAGCCTCAGGCCCGCCGGTGACGATGCTGACGGCCTATGACTACCCGACGGCCCGCCTGTTCGATGATGCCGGGGTGGACATCCTGTTGGTGGGCGATTCGCTCGGGATGGTGGTGCTGGGCTATCCGGATACCACCCACGTGACCATGGACCACATGCTGCACCACGTGGCGGCGGTGGCGCGGGCACAACCGCGCGCGCTGGTCGTGGGCGACCTCTCCATTGGCAGCTATCCCGATCCGGAGACCGCATTGGCGAACGCCAGACGTCTTGTCGAAGCGGGAGCCGAAGGCGTGAAACTGGAAGGCGGCGTCCGCCAGGCGGAAAAGGTCCGCGCGATCGTGGAAGCGGGGATCCCGGTCTGCGGCCACCTCGGCATGCTGCCGCAGCGCGTGCTGGAAGAAGGGGGCTACAAGAAGAAGGGCAAGACTCCCGAGCAAAGCGCTGCCCTGCTCGATGGTGCCAAGGCGCTCGCCGATGCCGGGGTTTTCGCCATGGTGCTGGAGAGCGTCGTGCCCGCCACCGCGGCTTGGATCACCGGGCAGATCGGCGTTCCGACCATCGGCATCGGTTGCGGGGAGCACACTTGCGATGGCGAGGTGGCGGTGGCTACCGACCTGATCGGCACCTTCCCATGGTTCGTGCCGCCATTCGCGAAGCCTGAAGCGAATCTCGCGCCTCAGATCACCGCCGCTGCCGCCGCCTTCCGTGAACGGGTACAGCGGGTTCCGATTTCCCACCTTGGTTAGTCCCGAAAAGCAGGCCGCACTCGAAAACCGGATGGCCTCGCTGGGCATCACGGAGGACGACCTGCTGGAGAAGTTCATCCTTGGCTCGGGGTCGGGAGGGCAGAAGATCAACAAGACGAACTCCTGCGTGTATCTGAAACACATCCCCAGCAATCTGGAGGTGAAGTGCCAGGAAAGCCGCTCCCGGGAAACGAACCGCTACCTGGCACGCGAGGCCCTCTGCGACTCCTTCGAGGGAATCCGCCGCGACAAAGCCACCGCGCAGAAGCAGGCGATCGAGAAGAACCGCCGCCGCAACCGCCAGCGCTCGCGCCGGTCGAAGCAACGCTCGGTGGCGGAAAAGCGCCAGCTCTCCGAGAAAAAATCACTGCGCCGCACCCCGGGACGCGATGAATGATTTCCTTTTCTCCGACCCCTGCTAATCCTGTAGCCATGAAAACGTACCTCGATCTGATGCGCGATGTCCTGCAGAACGGCGAGGATCGGTCCGACCGGACGGGAACCGGCACTCTTTCGGTTTTCGGACGCCAGGTCCGCTACGACCTGCGGGAGGGATTTCCCTGCCTGACGACGAAAAAGCTCCACCTGCGTTCGATCATCCACGAGCTCCTCTGGTTCATCAAAGGCGACACCAACATCGCCTACCTGCAGGAGAACGGCGTGCGGATCTGGGACGAATGGGCGGATGAAAGCGGGGAACTGGGACCGGTCTATGGCCGGCAGTGGCGGTCTTTCCCCACCCCGGACAAGGACGGGCGCACGGTCGACCAGATCGCGGAACTGGTCCACGGGCTGCGGGGGGATCCGCACTCGCGGCGGCATCTGGTGGTGGCATGGAATCCCGGCGAGATCAACCGGATGGCACTCCCCCCTTGCCATTGCCTGTTCCAGTTTTTCGTACACGAGCCGGAATCCAACCGGCCGGGCTTGTCCTGCCAGCTCTACCAGCGCTCGGCGGATCTCTTCCTCGGCGTGCCCTTCAATATCGCCTCGTATGCCTTGCTCACGATGATGCTGGCTCAGGTCTGCGGCTTCGAAGCGCGGGAATTCATCCACACATTCGGCGATCTGCACCTCTACAAGAACCACCTGGATCAGGCGGAGGAACAGCTGCGGCGCAGCCCGCGGGCTCTGCCGACGATGTGGGTCAACCCGCGGGTCCGGGAACTGGACGACTTCACCTTCGAGGACTTCCGCTTGGAGAACTACGATCCGCATCCGCACATCAAGGCGGAGGTGTCGGTGTAGGGGGAAATGGCGAATGTCGAAATCCCGAATGACGAAAGCAGGCTGAGGGGAAGGAAAGAATGTTTCGCTTCGAGCACCGCGAGGAGAAGCCGATCAGCAGCCGCCACTTCATCCGGAGGATGCTGCATTGCGGAGCAATCGCCGGGGGCATCACGCTTGTCTCGCTCGGCGTGGGCATCGCGGGCTACCATTGGATCTGCGGCTTGGGATGGATCGATTCCTTCCTCAATGCCTCGATGATCCTGGGGGGCATGGGGCCGGTGAACGATATCGGCAGTGATTCGGGCAAAATCTTCTCCGGATGCTATGCCCTGTTTTCCGGGCTGGTATTTATCGCCCTTGCGGGTTTCCTCGTCGCGCCCGTGGCGCACCGTGTCCTGCACCGCTTCCACTACGAGGCAGAAGACGAGAAGAACTCATGAGCCACTTGATCGCCATTGTCGCCATGACCCCGGAGCGAGTGATCGGCAGGAACGGCACCCTTCCCTGGCACCTGCCGGAGGACCTTGCCTTCTTCAAGCGAGCGACTTCCGGACATGCGATCGTGATGGGGCGCAAGACCTACGAATCGATCGGCAAGCCCCTGCCGAAGCGACGCAACATCGTGCTGACCCGCGATCCCGCGTGGAACGCGCCGGGAGTGGAGGTCATCCATTCGCCGGAAGAACTCGATTCGATCTCCGCGCCGGACGGGAAGGTCTTCATCATCGGCGGCGCCGAGATCTACTCCGCCTTCATGGACCGGCTCGATGAAGTGGTGGTTTCCCACGTTTTCGAGAATTACCCGGGTGACACGCGCCTGCCGGTATTCGAGCATGGGTTCGCGGCCCCGGAGATCCTCGAGTCCCACGCCGCTTTCGAAGTCCGCCGCTACCAACGCCAACCCCGCTGAATTCCCGCCATGCCCCAGTCATTCGAAATCGAAGGCACCTTGAAGCTCATCTTCGACGTGCAGACTTTCTCCAGCGGCTTCAGCAAGCGCG
>CBFGPU010000206.1:0-5726 GCA_965650715.1 uncultured Haloferula sp.
GTGACCGAGCGACCGAAGCTCCACACCGGGCTGTTCACCAGCGTTCCCGTCCAGCCGTTGCCCATCGCATCCGCCGCCGTCGCCCCCGTCGCCTCGTCGAATTTCACGTAGGCCCGCGGCCGCGTGAACGTCACCGTCACCTGCGAGGAATTCGAGCTCTCCCCACCGAGGTTCGAGGCCGAGACCACGTAGTAATACGTCGTCCCGCTCGCCGCGCTGCTGTCCGAATACTCCGTGCCGGTGATGCCGCTGAAGCTATCCGTGTAAGTCCCGCTGACAGTCCCGCGCTTCACGGTGTAGCTCGTCGCTCCCGAAACCGCGCTCCACGACAGGTCCACCGTCCCGCCCCAGCCGTTGCCCGCAAGTCCCCCCGGTGTCGCCGGCACCGGCGGCAAGGGCGTGGCTACGAGAGTCGTCGTGGCAATTCCCTCGCCCAGCGCATTCGCGGCGACGATCTGGTAATAGTAAGTCGTCCCGTTGGCCGCGCTCGTGTCCGTGAACGAGGTCCCCGTAATCCCGACCGCGACATTCGAATACGGCCCGCCGCTCGAGGTAGCCCGCTTCACGATGTAGCTTGTAGCCCCCGAAACCGCGCTCCACGAAAGCGCCACCTGCCCGTTCCCCGCCGTCGCGGCAGGACTGCCCGGCGCGGCCATCGACCCGGCGAGACCGCTGATCTCCGTCGCCGTCAAAGCCCGCCCGATGATCCGGAAGTCATCAACCCGGCCGTCCAGGTAAGGATCGTTCCACTGCGACTTGCCGAGATAGTTCTGCGTGGTGGCACCGAGCGACGACGGAGTCAGCGTCATCGCCGCGTTCTGCCCGACCTGCACGCCGTTGACGTAAAGCGTGCCGGTCGCCCCGTTGAGCACCACCGCGACGTGCTGCCAGCTCCCCGTCGCCAAGGCCGCGGTGCCATTGATGATCTGCTCGCCGACCGAAGGCGTGCGGATCGCGAACCGCACGGTGCCGGTACTCGAGAACCGCGGCGTGAGGAACAAATAGTTGTTCGTGCCCGTGCCGAAGTCGAAGACCCGCTGCCAGTTCGCCAGCGCATCGAGGTTCACCCACGCGGCAAAGGTCGCCGTCGTCAAACCGTTGATCGCACCCGTCGGCAGTGTCACGTGATCATTCGAGCCATCCAGATTCACCGCGTTGCCCGTCTTCCCCGCGACCCAGGTCGGACCGTTCACAAGCGTGCCGGTGCGGCCGTTGTCGGTGCTGTCCGCCGCCACCGTGCCCGCGCTCTCGTCGAACTTCAGGTAAGCCACGCCGTCCGCCGCCAGCGTCTGGATCGTCGCCACATCGACCGCATGGTTGTAGATCCGGAAGTTGTCGATGCTGCCGTTGAACAACGGATCCGGCCACTGCGACTTGCCGATGTAGTTGAACGTCGGCTTGAAGTCCCCGGGATTGATCGTGACCGAATTGTTAGACGCAACCGCGTTACCGTTCACGAAAAGCGTCGCCGTGTCGTCCTTCAGCGTCACCGCGACATGCGTCCACTGCCCCGTGGCCATGGCCGCCGTGGTCACCGCCTGCTCGCTGCCGCCGTTCTTGATCGCGAAGCGCAAGCTCCCGCCGCCGTTCGGAGTCAGGAAAAGGTACTGCGACGTGCTGTTGCCGAAGTCGAAGATCCGCTGCTGCTGGTTGCCGCCGTTCCAGTACACCCACGCGGCCACCGTCATGTCCTGGTAGTCCGCCGCATTGCTCGGCAAGGTCACGTAATCATCGGTGCCATCGAGCACGAGCGCATTCCCCTGATGCCCCGCGGCATAAGCGGGTGTGCCCGTCGCCGCGCCATGAAGATTGCCCAAGCTATCGTCGGCGTTCCCCTCGAAGGCATAGTGCGCGCGCAATCCCGGCGCCAGAACCGTGATCGTGAGCGTGATGTCCACGAAAGCACCCGCGTTGTCGGTCACCCGCACCGTGAACACATTCACACCCGCATCCGCCGCACCCGGTGTGCCCACCAATGTGCCGTCGGTCGCGACCACCAGCCACGACGGCCCGGACACCTTGCTGAAGGTCAACTCGGCTCCCGCATCAATGTCGGAGGCATCCCCCGCAAGCGAGGCCGTGAGATACGACTGCCCCGCGCTCACGCTCAACTTCGTCAGCGACGAACTGCCCCACACCGGCGCATCGTTCACGTTGTCCACCGTGATCCAAAGGTTCGCGTCGTCGGTCGCCCCGCTCGAATCCGTGACACGCACCACCGCCAGCCACACCCCGACATCCCCATTGCCCGGAGTTCCGGAAAGCGTCCCGTCCGCAGCCACCGAAAGCCACGCCGGGCCGGTGACTTTGCTATAGGTCAGCGTGCCGCCGTTCGCATCCGTCGCGCTTCCGGCCAGCGTCTGTCCCGTGTAAGCGGCATCCTCCGTCGCAGCAGCCTTCACCATCGGATCGCTCGTGAAGGTCGGCGCGCTGTTGCTGCCGCCTTGCCCCCACAGGCCATACACCTCGTTGCCCGTGAGACCGTAATTGTAGATCCGGAAGTTATCGATGCGACCGTTGAAGTAAGCGTCGCCGTTCCACATGCTGCGGCCCAGGTAGCAGAAGGTCTGGCTGAACATCGGCGAAAGCCGCGGCGAGGAGCCGGCCGCGACCGGCAGGCCGTTCACGTAGAGCGTGGCGGTCTCGCCGTTGAAGGTGACGGCCAGGTGCGTCCAGGTCGCCGTTGGCATCGTGGGCCCGACCAGGGCGATCGTGCCGTCGGTGCCGCGCGAGGTCGTCATCGTGAACCCGATCTTGCCGGTGCCTTCCTTGACGGTGAGCATCATGAACTTCTCGATCTCGCTGCCGAAGTCGAAGACGCGCTGCCAATTGTTGCCGCCGTTCCAATAAACCCAGGCCGCGAGGGTGACATCGCGGGAGAGGCCGGAGTGAACCGGGAGCTGGACATATTGGTCAGTGCCGTTGAGCGAGATTGCCTGTCCGCCGCCGAAGCCCTGGGCATAGCCGGGAAGTGCCGTGCCCTTCGGCGTGCCATGGCGGGTGCCCGTGCCGTCGTTGGCACTCCCTTCGAAGGTGTAGCTGGCGACGACCGCCTGGTTCACCAGCAACGGCGTGCTCTCGAGATTGCCCGTCGGCGTGACGGCCACGACCTTATAGTAATAGCTGCCGCCGTTGGCGACGGTGTCGTCCGTGAAGTTGAGGTTCGGTTCGACCGCCGTGCCGAGCGTCGTGTAGGGGCCGGCGGCGCTGGCGGCCCGTTGGATCTGGTAGCTGGTCGCCGTGGCGCTGCCCCACCAGTTCAGGATGACCTGGTTCTTGCTCCACTGCGCGAGCAGTCCGCTGGGAGCGGTCCCGGTGCTCGTGTTGTCCCGTGCGTAGGTAAGGCTGCCCAAGCCCAGATGATCCTGCGCGGAGGGATGGCCGCCGGGCACGGTGACACCCTCGGGCCGGATCACGTTCATCCCGAGCTTGCTCCACGGCGCGGCGACGCCTTTCACGTTCGCGTAGTGATTGTAGATGATCTCGTAGGAGGTGTAGCCGCCCGCGCCACGACCGGCATCCGAGAGGGTCTCGGTGTAGCTCAGTGAGGCGTTCCGATGGTAAACCCAAGGAACATCGACGCCGTGGTTGTACTTCGCGTTGTACTCGTAGGCGCGCAACACCCGGTTGTTGTCGTGGCCGAAGAGGTCGTCGCCCTGGTTCCAAGCCATCTGGCAAAGCAGCGCCATCGCATACCACCCGCCCTTGTTGTGCGGCTGGTCGCGACCGCTCTCCTCGGTCTGCGCCGTACCGTCAGGGTGGATATACCACGCCGCGCGCTCCGCTCGGCTGTTGCCCGCACCGTTCTTGAAGTAGTCCACCGCTTGCTGATAAACGGCGCGGTTGTCGCACAGGATGCCGATGGCGGCCATCGACGCCATGTTGGCCGTGTCCCAATTGAGGCGATAGTGCGTGTTCCCGCCCTTGGAGTTCGGGGTGCCATGATGGCGCCAGAGGAAGTCCGCGTTCGCCGGGTAAAACACCCGCATCATCATGTCCTTGTAGGCCTGTTTCTCGGCCGCGGGCCAGCCGGGGTAGGTGCTCAGGATTTCGCCGCCCGCGGCGAAAAGGTAACCGCAGATCCCGGAGGCGAGCGACGCGTTCGTGTCACCCGTTATTCCGATCAGGTCGGACCAGACATTTGCGATCTGCACCGCCCGGTCCGCATAGGCCGTGTTGCCGGTCAGCTTCCAGCGCAGGGAGAGCTGGTAGATCGCCTGCGCGTCCTGCTGGCTGCGGGTGTAGTTGTCCGCGCCGTCGCCTCCGCGGTTGATGTAGTCCGCGTTGTACGGATTCCAGTTCGTCTGGGCATAGGGGCTGGCCGCGAGCTGATCATAGCTGGTCTTCCATGGGTTGGCACCGGTGGCGATCTTGTTCTTCATGCGGTCGAAGTCGGCTTGCGTGTGCAAGGCACCCGGATGCACAAAGGGCGCGTAAGGCGCCGTCGATGCCGTCATGTTCACCTGGAACACCCGGTCGCCGGCTACCGCCGTGATCGGCCCGCCCCAGGTCCGCGTGTACGCGGTCCCGCCGGCATAGGGATCGCCGCTCGTGCCGAGCCACTCGAAGTGGTTGCCGGAGCCGTTGCCGATCACCACGTCGAAGCCGTAAGTCGTGTTCGGCTCGAGATGCACCGGAAACGGCAGGTCGAAGGTTAGATAGGTCCCCGCGCCGTTCGCGCTGGTTCCTGAGCCAGGGTGGCCCGTGCCCCCCGCCATGAAGTTCTGTATCGATAACGCGCTGTGCGTCGTCCCGTTGATCTTCGCGATCGTGGCGTGGATCGGACCGTTGCTCGCGCCCAGGTTCCAGGAGGTCGTGTTCGCTCCGCTGGCCGTGTTGTTCGTGTAGCCGGTCATCCGCACGGTGATGCCGGACACCTCGTAACCGTTCGCATTGCTTCCGGTCGTGAAGGTCTGCCCCTGGATCGGCTGGCCCCCGGCCACGCGCGTGCTCGCGTCGTTTGCCGTGCCGTTGTCCGCACCGCCATCGGCATTCACCCCCGAACCACCGATGTTCGCCGCATCGAAGGCCGCACCCGTCCAGTTCGAAATGCTCGCCGCTCCGCCCGAGGGCTGCGTGGCGCCATAGCCGATCGTGGAGTTGAAGGTGATCGGGTGCGCACCGGCATCCAGCACACATCCCGCCGCAGCCGCCATGCAAACGGCCGCCGCTCTCATGCGTCCGCCCTCCGGCTTGGAACGAGGAGGACGGTTGTCGGATCCGACACCTTCACGGGATCGGGACGCCATCACGGGCACCCCGCCCGAACCAACGGCAAGCGATGGATTGGGTTTCACGAACAATGCTTGGGTTTTGGGTTTTCCCTCGCGCTTTCCCCCGTCGGAAATACAAAGGCGGGTAGGCACAGCCGTCTAACAGACGGGTGCGGCGTTTGGGTTTTCGGCTTTTTGGGTTTCTCCGCCGGGTAGGCCGGTGGAATCTACAATCCTCTATTTCCACGGGTCCCCTCTGCCAAACCAAGCGTCGCTGATACGAATCAAAGCGCCGAACCGCGAACATGCATAATGCAATCAATATGCATGCATGTCGCAATCCCCCGAGGGGAACCCTATGCAATATGCGCTTCTCCATCAGGACCTCGAGTTTTGGAACACCACGTGCAGAAGGTGTGTCTCCCCCACACCGGGGCCACCCCCTCGTGCCCTGCTGTACACCCTGTTAGCCGATGAGAGACTGCCCTCCCTCCGCACTCTCTTCCCTGCCCC
>CBFGPU010000207.1:0-5715 GCA_965650715.1 uncultured Haloferula sp.
CATGTTGCGCAAGCTCGAACTGACGCGGGAAATGCACGAGGCTTTGATCCGGCATTGCCAGAAATGCGGCATTCAATTCTTCTCTACGGGATTCGATACGGAAAGCATCGATATGCTGGTGGAACTGGGTATCGAGTGCTTCAAGATCCCTTCGGGCGAGATTACTAACCTGCCCTATTTGCGCCATGTCGGACGATATGGCAAGCCCGTGATCCTATCGACGGGGATGGCGAACCTGGAGGAAGTCGAGGCTGCGCTGGAGGTGCTGGAAGTCGAGGGTACCCCGCGCCAGCGCGTGACCGTGCTGCACTGCAATACGGAGTACCCGACGCCTATGCAGGATGTCAATCTGCGCGCCATGCTGGCCATCAGGGATGCGTTGGGAGTCGAGGTGGGCTATTCCGATCATACGGATGGAATCGAGGTCGCGATTGCCGCCGTTGCAATGGGGGCGACGGTGATAGAGAAGCATTTCACCCTTGACCGCAGCCAGGCCGGCCCGGACCACAAAGCCAGTCTTGAGCCGGAAGAGCTGGCTGCGATGGTGGCGGCGATACGGAATATCGAACAGGCGCTGGGCGATGGTATCAAGCGCCCCAGCGCAAGCGAATCCAAGAACATTCCAATTGCCAGACGGTCGCTGGTGGCAGCCCGCACCATACGCGCCGGTGAGGTTTTCGATCGCGACCACGCTGCCCTGGAGGTATTCCGGCGGGGGGCGGTTTCCTTCCGGGAAGTCCTTCCACTTCGAGCGGGTCTGGTGCGGATACCCGGGGGAGCGCTCGATTTGGCGGAGCTTGGCGTCGAGCGCTTCTTCCGCCTTCTTCTGGATCAGGTTGTCGATGGTGGTGGTGACCTTGAGGCCGCCCATCTCGATGTTTTCTTCCTCCAGGATGCGCAGCAACTCGCGGGTGATCGCGTCCATCGCGTAGCTGTGGTGGAAGGTCCGGCGCCATTCGGGGCGGATGTTGACCTCCTCGTTTTTGGCGGCGGCAGCTTCCTCGGGCGTGATGAACTTTTCCGCCACCATGCGGTCGAGCGTGGTATCGCGTTCGCGCTTCGCACCGTCGATGGTCTTGAAGGGCGAGAAGGCGTTCGGGCCGCGCACGATGCCGGCCAGCAGCGCGGACTCCGACAGGGTGAGGTCCTTAGCGCTTTTTTCGAAGTAGGTGCGGGAGGCTTCCTCCAGACCGCGGATGTTATGGCCGAGGAAGATGCGGTTCAGGTAGTGCTGCAGGATCTCCTGTTTGCCATCGTCGCCGGGGTACGCCGCCTCGATGCGGTAGGACACCGCGGCTTCGAGCAGCTTGCGGTCGAGTTCCTGCAACTTCGGCGCGAAATCCAGCCACCCCGACTTGAGTTGGAAACTGTTGCGCGCGAGCTGCATGGTCAGGGTGGAGGCCCCCTGTTCCACGCCGCGGCGTTTGAAATTCTCCACCATCGCGCGCGCCACGCCCACCCAGTCCACGCCGCCGTGCTTGTAGAAGCGCTTGTCCTCGCGGGCGAGAATCGCGAAAATGAAATGCTGGGAGACGTTCGCGATGTCGATCACGTCGCGTTTTTCCCCGTGGATGCGGCCCAGTTCCTCGCCGCGGCGGTCGTAAACGATGGTGCGCTGCGGCATCTCCGCGACCTTCGCCATGTCGAAGGGACGGGCGCGGGCGTAGTAGAAAATCCCGAGGGCCAGGCCTGCATAAAGTCCCGCAATGGCGAGATCGCCGCCGAGGCGGACGGGAATCCGCAGGAATTTCGGCAGCGGCTTGATAAGCCCGTGGAAGATCAGGAAGGGCCAGAAAAGGACCACCGTGCCCAGCGCCGGAGGCTTGGATTCCGGGGCTTTCTTACGGTTGGACGAGCGCTTGTCGGAAGACTTGCCCGGGTCCTTCGGTGTGGGATTCGGCATGGACTTGGAGAAATTAGCGCGGATGATCCGCTCAGGCGATGGCGATATGCTGCTACAGACGAAGCGGGTGCATCGTGTCGCTTTGACGTGTGACGAAGCGATGAAGCACAAAAGATTTTTCCATGGAATGACCGGAGCCTTGCTGGCGGCGGCTTTTCTTTGCCCCGTTTGGGCGAGAGACCCCGTGGGCACGATCGACGACGTGCGCAAGCTCGAACACAAAATCTCCGCTGTGGCGACCAAGGCGATGCCCGCTACCGTCGCCCTTATTTCCGAGGATTCCGGTGCCTCCGGTTCCGGCGTCATCACCACCCCGGACGGCCTGATCCTGACCGCCGCGCACGTGATCGAAGGGGCCGAGAAGGTCCAAGTAGTCTTTCCGGACGGCAAGCAGGTCAACGGCAAGGTCCTGGGTGCCAACCTGTCGAAGGACATCGGAATGGTGAAAATCGTCGAGGAAGGCCCGTGGCCCTATATCGAGCGCGGCGAGTCCAAACCGCTTCAAGCGGGCGACTGGGTGATCGCGATGGGGCATTCGGCCGGATTCGATGCCGCGCGGACCCCGCCCGTGCGCTTCGGCCGCGTGGTTTCCGACGGGCCCGGCAATTTCCTGACCACGGACTGCACCCTGATCGGCGGCGACTCGGGCGGTCCGTTGTTCGACCTCGAGGGCAAGGTGGTGGGGATCAACTCCTCCATCGGCCAGGCGCTCAAGAATAACAACCATGCGGGGGTGGACGGCTTCAAGGAGGACTGGGAGCGTCTGATGGCGGGGGAAGTCTGGGGCGAACTCCAGATGAACCCGATGCTCAATCCCGAGCGCCCGATCATGGGGATCGCGCTGGGACCTTCCGTGCGCGGCGGCGGCGTGGTGATCGGCGGGGTTTCCGCCCATGCCTCGAAGGCCGGGCTGCGGCCGGGCGATGTGATCGAGTCGATCGACGGCACGGACGTGCGCGACGGTGCTTCCTTGCTGGTGTTACTTGCGAAGAAGCAAGCCGGGGACAAAGTAGCCGTCGGCATCAAGCGCGGCGGTGAAACGACGACCGTCGAAGTGGAACTCATCAAGCAGGAGCAACCGAAGTGAAACGCAGTTCTTTTCCGATGATGAAAACGGGGATGATCGCGGCGCTGTTGGGCGCGGCATTTTTGACAGCGGCGCAGGCCCAGCAGGGCGAGCCCGAGGTACCCATGATGCGCCCGGAGGAGGCGCTGGCGATCCAGGAGCAGGCGGCGCAGTTTTTCGATGCGATCCGTCCGGTGGCCGATGGAGCGCGCCAATCCACCGTGTGGATCATGGCCGATACCGGTCGCGGCCGGAAGCCGGTCGGCTTCGGCACGGTGGTGGGGGACGGCACCAAAGTGCTGGCCAAGTGGAGCGAACTCGCGATGGCACAAGGGAGCATTCTCGCCGTCGGATTCGACACCACGTCCGCGAAGGCCACGATCACCGGCGTCTACCAGGACGAGGATCTCGCGGTGCTGGAAATCGATGGAGCGAAGTTCAAACCGGTGGTCTTCGCCAACGGCGAGGCTCCCAAGCTGGGGCGCATGCTGGTCGCGGCTTCTCCCGATGAATCGCCCGCCGGAGTCGGCGTGGTCGCGGTGGAGGCGCGTTCCCTGCGCGAGAAGGACCAGGCCTTTCTGGGAGTGGGCCTAGACAATACCTACAAGGGCAGCGGCGTGAAGATCCGGGCGGTGGAAGAGGCGAGCGGTGCCTCTGAAGCGGGCTTGAAGGCCGGCGACGTGATCCTTTCCATCGGCGGTCGTGCCGTGAACAGCCTCTTTGAAATGCGCAATGCGCTGACTGGTTTCGGTCCCGGTGACACGGTGCAGATCCGCTATGCCCGCAAGGGCGCGGAACAGACCGTGAAGGCGGCGCTAAAGGAGAAGCCCGAATTCGAAGGCTTTCCGAACGGGCGCCTGCGCCAGATGGAGCGCATGGGCACCCGCTTGAGCCTCGTTCGCAGCGGCTTCCCGTCGGCGATCCAAACCGACATGCAGCTCGAGCGCGACCGTTGCGGCGGTCCCGTCGTCGATCTGGATGGCAAGGTCGTGGGCATCTCGATCGCCCGCGCGGACCGCACCCGGAGCTTCATCCTACCCTCGGCCCACATCTTGAAAGTCCTCGGCAACGATCCCGTTTCCGAGGAGGCCGCCCGCGCGGCCGTCGCGGCCCGCGAGGACGAACGGCGGCAGGTCGCCAGGAACGACGAGGGCGCACCGGAGCAACCGGCACCCCGCATCATCCCCTTGAAGCAAGGTTCCGCCGAACAACTCCGCCGCCACCTGGAGGACATGGAGCGCCTGATGCAGCGGATGAAAGAGGAGATGGACGGGATGGAGGAGTGAGCGCCCCGATGGAATCGGCCGTCCGGCTCCTAGAGGCACACCCGTCGGAACAGCTCGTCGAGCGGAAGCTGCATGCCGATGTAGAAGTCACCGAACTCCGCGAAGCGGGCGGAGACCTCGTCGAAGCGCATCTCGTACACGATCGACTTGATGTCGATGGTGTCCTTCGCGAGCAGGGTCACGCCCCATTCGTATTCGTCGAGACCGGTGGAGCCGGTGATCAACTGGAGAATCCGGCCCGAATAGGTACGGCCGACACGGGCGTGGCCCGCCATGAACTCGCGGCGGGCTTCGAAATCCAGCGAGTACCAGTTGTCGGAGCCGCTGCGGCGCTTGGACATCGGGTAGAAACAGATCGCGGGCCAATCCGGTAGCACCGGATAGAGCCGGTGCTTCAGGTAGTGGTCCATGCGGTCCTCGAACTCTTTCATCGCCTGTTGGAACTCGGGGGAACCTTCCGCCAGACCCTTCTCGCCGATCAGGGTGTCCGCGGCGTATTGCTCGGAAGTGGTGGTGTATTCCGAACGTTCCGTCTGCGAGAGATAGGAATAAACCGGACTAAGGATTTCGGGTCCGAGCGAGAGCGTGAGCTGTTTCTCGAACGCATTCGCCACCTGCAAATCCGGAGTCAGAAGCATGAAGCCGAGATCCGCCTTCGGAGTGGCGATCGCGAAAGTCAGCAAGTGGGTGTCCTTGGTCGCACGGATATCCTGCACCAGTTCGGTGAGGCGCGTCTTGGCCATCCGCTTCTCGTCATCGCCGAGGATGGCCCACTGCGAATGGTCGATCTGATAGAAGAGGTGCATGACGTGCCAGCCTTCGCGTGGCACCAGCGGCGGAATGGAACTCTGGGACATAATGGATCAGCGGCGCAAGGGTAGGATCGGGATCACAGTGAGCGGCTTGAAGCTGTCAGAGTCGCCCTCGGCGGAAGGACCTTCGAGGATCTCGACGGTCCAAGGGCGCTGGTCGCTCGTGCGGTAGGCGTTGAACGCCCCCTCGTCGATGAAACCGTCCGTGGCTGCAATGGCGAGCGTCGCGCTCCCCGCGGGTTGGAAGGAACCGCCCTTGAACGAGCGGATCATGGGGTCGCCCACCGTCTCGCCGCGGTCGTTCTTGAAATTCACCCACAGCACGCCGAGGGCGGACGCCTCCGGGGCGAGAGTGATCTGAACCACCGGAATCATTATCACCTCGCGCTTCGCGCTATCGCGGTTCGGACCCTCGCGGATTGGCTCGCGCCAGAAGGTCTCGGCCGAGCGGATCGCGGCATGTTGACCCCGCACCGGGAAATCGGGCGCGGAGAGATGGCTGTCTTCGAAGCTGAGCTGCGTGAAGAAGCGCGTGATCACCCAGATCGCCGCCGCCGCGACGACGAAGGCGAAGGCTCCCAGGCCGATCAATTCGCGCGGGTTGGGCTTCGGGAAGCGGTACTTCTCGCCGGGAGCGGGCGGCACTGC
>CBFGPU010000208.1:0-5711 GCA_965650715.1 uncultured Haloferula sp.
CGTCGATCTTCTGGCCGACGTTATACTGGTCGTTCGCCCCGCCTTCGTCGCCGATCGCGACGTAGAGGTAGCCGTCCGGCCCGAACATCATGCAGCCGCTGTCGTGGAATTGCTGGCGGTCGTACTGCTGGATCAGGATCTGCTCGCTGCCCGGATCCGCGGCCTGGGTGCCGTCCGGCACGGTGAAGCGGGACAGCCGCCAGTAGGCCTCGCTGCCGTTTCCGCCCGAGGCCGGAGCCCACTTGTAGGTGATATAGACGTAGCCGCGGTTCGGCGATCCCGCCTGGCCGAACTCCGGGTGGAAGACCAGCCAGGTCATCCCGCAATCGCTGGAGGTGAAGGTATTCGCGCGCCATTCGAGGAAAGTCTCGGTGGCATTGGCAGCCGGGTTGTCCTCGAAGAGGAAGATCCGCCCCTCCTTCGCCACGCACAGCAGCTTGTTCGTCCCCGGATAGGGGACAAGGTGCATCGGGAGGTTGATGTTGATCCCTTGGTAGGTCTCGTTGACCGTCCACTCTCCCGCGGCGGTCGATTCCACGGCGGGGAAATTCCCGTTCAGGAACGGGCCGACCGCCTCCGGCGCGTCGAGACCCGGCTGGGCCTGCGCGACGACGGTACACGCAAGAAGGCAGATGGCTGGGGCAAACGCGACCGTGAGCGGACGCAGGCCGGCCCTGAGAAGGGGCTGGTAGGACATGGGTTTGGGTTAACCGAGGGCGCGGACTAATACGCAAACTTGTTCGATCCGGCAAACGGATTCTTGAGGCACTTTATGGCCTCCACGAACAGATCCCCCAAGGCTGGAAGGTGTGCCTCACCCCTTCCTCAGCCGCAGCCCCTGCAGGCTTTTCCCTTGGCTTTCCCAAAGAAGCTGGAAATCCGTCTTCGGGTAGAAAAAAGCATCCTCCGGCCAGTCGAGACGCTCGAATTTCCCGAAAGCCGACACCTTCTCCTGCGCCCAGTCGAAGTATTCGGGGTGGTCGGTCTTGAAGAGAAATTCCCCGCCCGGCTCCAGCAGGTCCCAGATCGCCTGGAGGAATTCCTCCTGGATCAAGCGCCGCCGATGATGCCGCAATTTCGGCCACGGGTCCGGGCAGAGCAGGTGCAGGCGGGAGACCGAGCCGAGCGGCAGCAGCCACTCCGCCGTGTAGCGGCTCTCCAGCCGCAGCACCCGGGCATTCTCCAGCCCCCGTTTGCCGATGTTCTTGCAGACCTTCCGCACCCGGCCGAGCAGCCGCTCCACGCCGAGAAAATCCCGCTCCGGATAGCGCGCGGCCATTTCGAGCAGGAAACGCCCGTCGCCGCAGCCCAGATCGATCTCCAGCGGCCTGCCGGGGCGCAGGATTTCCCCGCGCTCCATCCGGCGGAAATACTCCGCCGGGACGAACTCGTATCGCTCCGGAACCCGTGCCAGCCGTGTTTCTTCCATCCGCGCCGCTTTCCAACCGCCCGCCCGCCTCGTGGCAAGCCTTCATTTGGAACTTGGAACTTCTAACTTGGAACTTCTCCCCATCCCGTTCCCGCTTGACGCCCTTTCCCCCGGGTCGCTAGCTAGCGCATCCGTGGCGCTGCTACCGCGCGCCGCCCGACTTTCGCCACTACAACCTCTCTCACCACGTGGACCTCAAGGAAATCCGCAAGATCGTCGAGCTCATGAACGAGCATGGCCTTACCGTCTTCGACATGTCGAAGGAGGGCTTCCACCTGAAGCTGCGCAAGGGCCCCGATCTGGAAGCCATGCGCGGGATGATGGGCTCGATGCAGGCCGCTCCCGCCTACGCCCCGGCGGCCCCCGCAGCCGCGCCGAATCCCGGACCGGCCGCCGCCCCTGCCGCGGCGGAAGGCGAGGCGATCACCTCGCCGATGGTCGGCACCTTCTACCGCAAATCCTCGCCGGATGCCCCGCCCTTCGTGAACGTGGGGGATGCCGTGAGCGAGGGCCAGACCCTGTGCATCATCGAGGCCATGAAGGTGATGAACGAGATCAAGGCCGAGAAGTCCGGCACCATTTCCGCCGTCATCGCCGAGGACGGCAATCCCGTTCAGTTCGGGGATATCCTTTTCCGCATCAAGTGAGCTTCCCGTCCGGGAGTGCCGCCGCTTGAAACCGCCATCGCCTGTCCATGATCAAACGCGTCCTTGTCGCCAACCGCGGTGAAATCGCCCTGCGCATCATCCGCGCCTGCCGGGAACTCGATATCGAATCCGTCGCCGTCTATTCCGAGGCCGACGTCGATTCCATGCACGTCCACCTTGCCGACGAGGCCGTGTGCATCGGGCCCGCTTCCAGCAAGGAAAGCTACCTGAAGGCCGACCGCATCATCGCCGCGGCGGAAATCACCGAGGCGGACGCGATCCACCCGGGCTACGGCTTCCTCTCGGAGAACGCACGCTTCGCGGAGATCTGCGAGAGCTGCAATATCAAGTTCATCGGGCCCTCCGCCAAGGTGATCTCGATGATGGGCGACAAGGCCACGGCCCGCGCCACCGCGATCGCCAACGGCGTGCCGATCACCCCGGGCTCGGAGATCCTCGCCGACGAGAAGGAGGGGCTTGCGGAGGCCAAGCGGATCGGTTTCCCCGTGATGATCAAGGCGACGGCCGGCGGCGGCGGTCGCGGCATGCGTCCGTGCTTCAGCGCGGAGGAGTTCTCCTCGCTCTACAAGGCCGCTTCGAACGAAGCGCAGGCCGCCTTCGGCAACGGCGACTGCTACCTGGAGAAGCTGGTGCTCAACCCGCACCATGTGGAGTTTCAGGTCATCGCGGACACGCACGGCAATTTCATCCAGCTCGGCGAGCGCGATTGCTCGATGCAGCGCCGCAACCAGAAGATCATCGAGGAGTGCCCCTCGCCCCTGCTCACGCCCGAGCTGCGCGCGCGCATGGCGGAAGCATCGGTGAACCTGATCCGCAACATCGGCTACGAGAACGCGGGCACCATCGAGTACCTCGTCGATGACAAGGGGGAGAACTTCTACTTCATGGAGATGAACACCCGGATCCAGGTGGAGCATCCCGTGACGGAAGAGGTGATGGGCTGCGAGCTGATCAAGGAACAGATCCGCATCGCTTCCGGCGACCCGCTTTCCAGCCACGTGCTGAACGCCGCCCCCCGCGGCCACTCGATCGAGTGCCGCATCAATGCGGAGGATCCCTTCAACAACTTCTGCCCCAGCCCCGGCAAGATCGAGATGTGGTATGCCCCGGGCGGCAAGGGAGTGCGCGTGGACACCCACGTTTACTCCGGCTACTCGGTGCCGCCGAATTACGATTCGATGATCGCCAAGCTGATCGTCACCGGGGCCAGCCGCGAGATCGCCATCGCCCGCATGAAGCGCGCGCTCGGCGAATTCATGATCCGCGGTATCAAGACCACCATCCCGTTCCAGCAGGAGATCGTCGCGCACCCGGACTTCGTTTCGGGCCAGTACGACATCGGGTGGGTGGCGCGCTACCTGGAAGAGCGGAAGGGGTGACGCGTGGCTGTGGCATCCTGCCGCAGGGCTGTTCCTCGAATCGCCGGCGATTTCTCCCATGATTCTCCACGGCCAGCTCTATGCGATCCTCGATCTCGGCTACGTCCATGTCGGGGATGCGGTGGCGGTGACCGGTGCGCTTCTGGCCGGCGGCGCGAACCTGCTCCAACTCCGCGCCAAGGGCCATCGGCCCGGGGAGATCGAGCACCTCGCCCGCCTGCTGCTGCCGCTGTGCCGCGATGCCGGAGTGCCTTTCATCGTGAACGACTACCCCGCGATCGCGATGGCGGTCGGCGCGGATGGCATTCACATCGGCCAGGACGACGGCACCCTTGCGGCCACGCGCGAGATCGTCGGCCCGGACATGATGGTCGGCCGTTCCACGCATTCCCCGGCGCAAGCGAGAGCGGCGCTGGAAGAGGGCTTCGACTACATCGGCTTCGGCCCGCTTTTTCCCACGCCGACCAAGCTCGGCCGGCCGGGGATCGGGATGGAGAATATCCCGGGGGTGATGGCCGAGATCGGCTCGCGGATTCCGGTCTTCTGCATCGGAGGGGTGAAGCGCTCGAACCTCCCGAAGGTCCTTGCCGCCGGAGCGAAGAATGTCGTGATCGTTTCGGATCTGCTCACGGCGGAGGATGTGGAAACGGCAACACGCGAAGCGGCGGCACTGATCGCATCGCGTTGAAGCGGCGTTTTTTCTGGTCGCGGGCTATGGCTCTTTGGTGACTACCGCCATGCCTGCACCGCTGCCCATCGTCGTCGGAGGAACCATCGCCATCGATAACGTCAAAACCCCTTTTGCCGACGAGACGAATCTCCTTGGAGGTTCCGCTGCCTATGCCGCTTTGGCGGCCTCCTTCTACCACAGCCCGGTCCATCTGGTGGGCATCGTCGGCAAGGACTTCCCGCCCCAGCATCTGGCGATGCTCGAGTCGCGCGGGATCTCTCTGCATGGCGTCGAGCGTTCGGAGGGCGATTCCTTCACCTGGTCCGGCGAGTACTTCGACAACATGAACCAGCGCACGACCCACCGCGTCGGCCTCAACGTGCTGGAGAACTGGCGGGTCAAAGTGCCTGCACCGGTCGCGACGTCGTCTTTCGTGGTTCTCGCGAACATGTCGCCGGACAACCAGCTTGAGATGCTGGCCCAGTGCGGCTCGCCCGAGCGCTTCGTGATCGCGGACACGATGGACCTGTGGATCGAGATCGCGAACGAGCGCCTGCATGACGTGCTCAAGCAGATCGACCTCTTCGTCATCAACGACAGCGAGGCGCGGGAATTCACCCGTACGCCGAATTTGCTCCAGGCCGGGCGGATGATGCTGGAGAAAGGTCCCAGGCACGTGGTGATCAAACTGGGAGAGTACGGTGCGATGCTCTTCTCCGCCGGCACCGACCCGCAATTTTTCCGCTCCCACGCTTATCCCTTGGAAGAGGTCGTCGATCCCACCGGCGCGGGGGACAGTTTCTTGGGCGCACTGGCCGGGTTCCTGGCCGCCAAGGGATCCATAACGCCCGATTTTGCGACCCTGCGAGATGCAGTCGTGCATGGCTCCGTGCTCGCCTCCTTCACCTGCGAAGCCTTCTCGACCCGCCGTCTGGAAGCGCTTGACGGTGAGGGTCTCAAGGGCCGGATGGAGCATTTCCGGAGTGTGACGGTCTGGTAAGGCTTCCGCTTGAGATGGCACGCTTCCTGTCCTTGGCGCGAATCGCATGTTCTCGGCTTAAAAAGGACATGACGTGCGAATTCCAAAAAATGCGGGGATTTTTTTAAGGTGCCTTTTAGGGTGTCCGTCGAGCTTCCTGTCCGATTTTGCGGTGTCTCCCCTCGCAAGGGGCGAACGTCCACAACTGCTTGGGAATATGCAATTTAAAGTGGGGATCTAAAATCTCCTTGCGGCGTCGTGGCGAATCGCCGTGAATGTTGATGAACGAATGAAAGAGGCTCAGCGGGCGCATGGACGGTCACGAAGACGTCACCCCCGCCTGTAGTTTTTTTCTCGACGAAAACGAAAACCGAACCTAAACCCAGACTCGTCATGAAACCAATCACCTCTTTTGCGCTGCTCGCAGCCATTGCATCCATCGGCGCAGCCAGCGCCGCCGCCACCGACCCGGTGGGTTACATCACCGTGAACATCGTTCCGGGATTCACTTACATTTCCCCGACGCTCATTCAGGCCAACACCTTCGCCGGCGCGACGACCGTGACCCCTTCGGGTGGCAGCGTCG
>CBFGPU010000209.1:0-5695 GCA_965650715.1 uncultured Haloferula sp.
CGGACTGGTGGTGGAGGGCATCGTGCCTGATAGCCCGGCGGCGAAGGCCGGCCTGCAGCAGAGCGATGTGCTGACGAAGCTCGACGACCAGATCCTGATTCATCCGCGGCAGTTGTCCGTGCTCGTGGCCAATCGCAAGGAAGGCGAGACCGTGAAGATCTCCTACATCCGCAAGGGCGAGCCGAAGGAGGCCGCGGTGGTGCTCGGCATGCGCGAGAACAAGCCTTTGCCCGGTCTCGGCGGCGGCAAATACACGCATGAAGACGTGATCATTTCGGGCGACCACAATTCGCCGCTGCGCACCTTCGTGCGGCGCTTCAACCTTCCGGAGGGCGGCTCCGGCGTCGTTCAGATCGATCCCGCCGGAAAAGTCACCGGCAGGGTGAGGGCCGAGATCTACGAGGCGGGCGATGCAGCCCCGGAGATGGACGCGAGGAAGGAACTCGAAGAACTCCGCCGGAAGCTCGACGAGGTGCTGAAGCGCCTTGACGAGAAGAAGTAGCCCGTGGAGGGGCGGGGGGAGCGCATCGCTTCCCCGCCTTACACCACCGAGTGCATCCAGAAGATCACCGAGTCGTCCACGTTCGCGATCATGCGGACCTGGCTATCCTGCGAGATCACGAAGCCGATCACCCTCGGCTCCACCGAGCAGAGCCGGTAAACGGCACGGTGCCGGGTTCCATCCGCCTGCACGTTCCAGTCGGTGAGGTTGCCGCCGTTGAGGTCGTGGGATTGGCTGACCTGGAAAACGTTCCGGTCCACGCGGATCTCCCCGCCGAAGCCGATCACGCAGACCCGCTGGTCCACCACCATCGCACCGTCCACCTGCATCAGGTCGGAGAAGAAGCGTGCGAGTTCGAAGAAGGCTTCCTCGAGCCGGTCGAGTTCGGGATCATGGCTGTTGCGGAAGATATCCCAGGCGGTTTCCAGATTGCAGCCTTCGGGACAGAGCAATCCCACCCGGCGGACGATCGACTTCATCAGATGCGGGAACCGCATCCCGGCATCGTCCGCTTCCGCGGTGTACTTGCAGTCGATCCAGCGCGTCGCCGCCTCGATGCCCTCGGTGCCTTCGGGAAGGAAGACGACGCTGCCCCCGTGGCCGCTGCTCCGCACCAGGTTGATGACCCGCTTGATGAACTGCAGTGAGATGAGGTGAGCGAGGTCGGCATAGTCGGCGGTATTCAAGGTCGGCGGCAGGCATCCGTTCGACAGATCTTCGATCATCCCGCGCCGCAGGTGGGCGAAGCGGTCGTTGAGCAACTGCGATTGGAAGACATCCAGCCTTGGTCCGTGGAACTCGCGCCCGCGCCATTCGCCGATCAACTGGTAATTGTGGTAGAAGAGCAGCCAGCCGGGATCGCGGACGTGGACGATCGGGTGGGGGATGCCGTCGCCCGCGGGCTTGCGACCGCCCGCCACGAGGTTCATCCAGCGGGGTCCGGTATTCAGGATGCCCCAGATGCGGAATCCGCGGCCCTTCACCGGCCAGATCGCGACGGCCGAATGGAAGAAGCTCGCCGCCGGACTGAGCCGCTTGATCTCGTTCGCGGTGAATGCGTGTGGCATCGTGAAGCGCATCGCATGCGTGCCGTCGGGAGGTCCGCCGGAACTCGCGAAGGCTTCCGGCGGCGCGATGATCACCCGCGCGCGCACGGCGCGGCCTTCTTCCTTGAGGAGACTGGCGGAGTAGAGGGCGTTGCAGGCATCGCGAAGCTCCGCTTCCGTCGGACGATCGGGATCATGTGGCAGCAGGTCTTGCAACCGGCCGACCATGCCGGCGAGGTCGAGCGGAGTGGAGGAAAGGTCTGACATGGCCACTGGGTCCCGATAGATAGCCGGGCCGCCGCGCCCTCCACAAGCCGCCTTTCTCGATATCCGGCATGCGTCCCCTCTGCCAGGCGTCAGAAGGTCGTGACAATTCCCGGCTTGGAGGCACCGCTTGCAGCCGGAATCCGATGGTGGACAAAGGGGCGGCGACCAAGCCGGGGAATCCCAAGGAGATGGTGGAAGCGGACTTGCTTCGGCGGATCGCGGAAGGTTCCTTCAGCCCATGTCATCTCAGAACCCCGCTGCCTATTTCGACAAGGAACAGGCTGCTTCCTACGATGAGCGCTTTGCCAAACTGGCTCCGATTCGCGACGCGCTCCACCTGCTAATGGGAGGGATCCTGTCGGAACTACCTGCCGAAGCCCGCGTGCTGTGTGTCGGTGTCGGCACCGGAGCAGAGTTGCTCGCCCTGGCGAAGAGATTCCCCGGCTGGCGGTTCACCGCTGTCGAACCTTCGGCCCCGATGCTCGAGATCTGCCGGCGTCGCGCCGTGGAAGAGTCAATCGAGGAACGCTGCGTTTTCCACGAAGGCTATTTGGATTCCTTGCCCCCTTCGGAAAAGTTCCACGCGGCGACATCCATCCTCGTCTCGCAATTCCTTGTCGAACCCGGAGCCCGCCTGAATTTCTTCCGCGGGATTGGAGAGAGGCTGCTGCCCGGCGCTTGTCTCGTGAGTGCCGATTTGTCCGCGGAACTCGGTTCGCCGCACGGCGAACTGATCCTCGATGGATGGTTCCGCCTGCTCGCTACCACGGGTCTCCAGCAAGAGCAGATGGAGAACATGCGGAGGGCCTATCGGCGCGATGTCGCGGTCGTTCCTCCCGATGAAGTCGCCGCGCTCCTGCGTTCCTCCGGCTTCGATTCAGCCGCGCTTTTCTTCCAGACGCTGCTGATTCATGCGTGGTTCGCCAAGCTGCCGGGTGTCTAGGATCGTGGGAAGCGGAGAGAGGCATCGCGAGCGTTGTTGTCCGGGGTGAGATCGGCACCTTCGCTCAGGCTTACCCTTGATTTCAAAGTCATGAACTGCCTGTCCGGAAAGCGTTTCAGGGGTGCCCTGAAGGACTCGACGGCACCTGGCGCGAAAGTCGTCGCGTTGATTTTTGTCACGCCTCCGGGTGTTGAGATTTCAATCAGGCTGTTCACCAGGATCTCCGTTCCGCGGTTTTGTATCGTGACCTCCAATTGCTCTTCTCCCGATTGGCCGGGAGGAAGAATGCGCTGGCAGGTGATCGCGGCATCGTAGCGGCCGCGCTGGTCCCGATTCATGATGCGGTCGAGATTCACGACACCGCTTCCATATTCAGGGTCCACACCGGGAAGGCCCTCATCGTCTGCATTCGCAAATACGATTCTCACCGCGTCGGCAGCCCCCAACCGGCGGCCGGAGCCATCGGACATGGTGGCTGCAATGACACCGGAGACGATGGGCGCGCTGGCGGAGGTTCCGCCGAAGGAGATGTATCGATTCCCGGGTGCCGCCGCATTGACATCGTAACCTGGAGCCGTGAGTCCCAGACGGCTTCCGAGATTGGAGAATGCCAAGCGTTCCGCGCCGGCCTCGATCGCCCCCACTGCGATGACCCCTTCGTATGCCGCGGGATAGCGAGCTTCGCTCAGCCCTTCGTTTCCGGCGCTGGCAACCACCACGATTCCGGCACCGATCACCAAGCGGATCGTCTCCCTTACGATTGGGAGATCGCTGGAGCATCCCAGCGAAAGGTTGACGATTTCCGCGCCGTGGTCGAGGGCCGCCAAAAGCCCTGAACTGATCGAGAGCGCGTCGCACCTCTGTTCGTCGTTGATCACCCGGATGGAGATCAACTCGACGGCTGGTGAAATACCCCTCGCCATCGGGTGATTGCCCGCGATCAACGAAGCCACCGCCGTGCCGTGGAAAAAAGGCTCCGCGACCGGCTCCGAAGCTGGAAGCGCGTCCACCGACTTCACGATCCCCGGCAAGGCGGGATGGGGCGGAATCCCTGAATCCAGCACTGCCACCTTCACTCCCCGTCCCCAAGCCGAGTTGTCCTGCGTCACACCGAGCCAAGGCAACAATTGATCGCCGAATCCCAAGGCCTCCTTGCGCGAGATCCCGCCGCGGGCCTTTGGCGGGGTAGGGATATGGACCAGACTCCGGTTGATGGTCACATGGTGCTTCTCCAGGACTTCCGACAGATTCCGATGGTCATCCAGGGTTTCCTGCCTGACGCGGACGGCACGCAGGCGGTCCACCCGCTCGTTGATCACGACAACTTTCTCCGCCGCGCTCTTCAGGAACTCCGCGTAGCTCTCCTGTGTCGGCAGCCTCAGGATCACCTCGTCCGCTCGGCAGCTTTTGTAGGCTTCGATCTCCAGCTCTTCAGGCTGCGGTTCCACGACCGCGCTCTCGAGCGGGGCGGCCCGCAACTCCCTTTTGACCGGCAGGGGTTTGATCCGTGCCTCTTCCACGGGAGGGCGGTTGGGGATGGCTGCCGCATCATACGCGTGGCGGTAGGCGAGCAGCCCGAGCAGAAGAACGAGGATGGCAGGCAGGAATCGTCGCAGACGCGGCGTCATCGGAGTTTCCGGTTGGCGAGGATCACATCCATGAAATCGCCGCCGGCGGCCGGAATTGCCGGTGAAAAATCAGTGGGAATGCCGCGACGGCCCGAAGTTCCCGGGCATTTTCGGGGCATGGACCGATTGGAAGAAAAGCTGCCGTTCGAAGATCTCCGCCGCAAGCAGCAGGGGCAGTGACAACCACGGGCTCACCAGAGCTACGGCCACCGCGATGAGGGCGAGCTGGAAGCGGCCGTCCATGATCGTGGAGAGAGGGCCTCGCTGGAGGCGTGCCGTGTGAATGTCAGGAGTCCACTCCGCGTTGCGGTCGTCGGATAGCCGGATGATCTTCAACTCCGGAATCATCTTCCCGATCACGGCCACCGCGAAGAGGAGCTTCGCCAGCGGTGAAGGCGCGGCGATCAGGAACGCGAGCGTGCCGAACGAGAGGACGCTCCCGAAGAAGCGGGCGGACGTCAGCGGGAACCGCCACGAAGTACGGCGGGTATCGTGGTAGATCATCACGCTCGTGAAAACCGCGAGGAGGCCGAGGGGAATCACCGAGAGCGTTGCCGCGTTGGCAATGACCGGCTTGAGGGGGAACTCCGGCAGATAGGGCAGCACGGCGAGCAGCGGCGGGACCGGTGCGAACAACGAGAAGGCGAGAATCTCGCGCGAGAGCCAGGAAGTGCGGAGGCCGAGGAAGAAGCGCCATGCTTTCAGCGGGTGTCCCAGATGCAGGACCGAAGCGCCCATGCCGGCAAAGAAGATCAGTGTGCCGAGGATCGTGAGCGCTCCATGGCCGCGTGCCCCGGCGAGCAGGCCGACTCCCGCCTGGGTCAGAGCGAGCATCAGCACCAGCGGCCAGTGGGCATGCTGGGGAACCAGCGATTCCCGGTCGCCCGCCACGGCGCTCTCCGGAATCTTGCGGCCCACGTAACGCGTGGTCGGAAGCGTGATGGACGGGTCGGGTGCTCCGGGAAGGAAGTCCGCCGCCGGCCCCGTCTGATCCTTCGTCACCGCCACCTTCACGATTCGGATCGCCTCGGTCGGGCATGCCTGGACACACGCGGGTGCTTCACCCTCGGCGAGCCGCTGGTGGCACATGTCGCACTTCCGGACGATGCCACGCTTCTTCGAGTACTTCGGCACGTCGAAGGGGCACTTGAGGATGCAGTAGGAGCAGCCGATGCACTGGTCGTCGAGATGCCGCACGATCACTGTGTCGGCATCCTTCTCGTAAGCGCCCACCGGGCAACCGTTCATGCAGCCGGGGTCGGCGCAGTGGTGGCATGCGGTGGTCACCGTCTGTTGCCAGCCGGGAGTG
>CBFGPU010000210.1:0-5685 GCA_965650715.1 uncultured Haloferula sp.
CCGCACCGGTGCGCGCCGATATCACCTATCAGCTGAACTTCGATCCGGCCTCCTCGCCGGAGGCGCAGCAGGTCGCGAACTCGGTGGCGGTGGCCGCGGCATTCTACAACCAGCACGGCTCGTTCAACAAACACTGGTCGGTCACCTACCATCCGGGCATCCCCACGGCGGAGGGCAACGTGGACGGCTACATGGGTTATGGCGGCAGCCGCAACGAGCGCGTCGTCTTCCACGAGGCGGCCCACACTTTCGGCATGGGCACCCACTGGGCCTACGGCGGATTGCTCTCCGGCGGCGTGTGGCAAGGCAGTTACGGCAACCAGGCGCAGTTCGACACCTACAATGCCTACGCCGACGGGCTGCATGGCGACGGCCACGCCATCTGGCCGGGCGGCTTCAACTTCGACCACGAGGACGGATACCTCAACCGCTTCTGGCACACCCGCATCATGGCCGGCATGCGCGCGGACCTGGGCTACTTGTCCTTCACCCGCGAAGCCTTGAACGAATCGGTGGTGGCCGGGGAAACGGCGGAGTTCCGGGTCGAATCCCCGATGGCCGTTTCATGGCAATGGCAGAAAGACGGCACCAACCTGGCAAATGGCGGCGACATCTCCGGCGCGAACACCGCCACGCTGCGGATCGCGAATGCCGAATCGGCGGATGCCGGCACCTACCGCTGCGTGGTGACCGGTGCCGGAGAAACGCTCAATGGACGCCCTCGCCAGCTCTGGGTGGTGGCACCGGCCACCCGCCGGTACACGATGGACGGAAACGTTCAGGACAGCGGCGGCGGCGGCCAGCACGGCACCGCCTTCGGCTCGCCCGCCTATGTCGCCGGCAAGATCGGTCAAGCCTTCGATCTCGATGGCACCGACGACTACATCCAGCTTCCCGCGGCCGTGGCTTTGGCCAGCGAGATGACGGTCGCCACCTGGGTGAATTGGGACGGTGGCGGCAATTGGCAGCGGGTCTTCGATTTCGGAACCGGCACCCATCAGAACATCTTCCTGACGCCGAATTCCGGCGCCGGGATGCGGCTGGCTTTCAAGGACGCCATCAATGGCGCGAGCGCCGAAAAGCAGATCAACACCTCCCCCCTGCCTACCGGACAGTGGGTGCATCTCGCCGCGGTGCTTCACGAGGACCGCGCGACACTCTACGTCAACGGACAGCCCGTGGGATCCGTGTTCGATCTCCCGATTGACCCCTGCCACTTCGCACCCGACCTGAATTACATCGGCAAGAGCCAGTATGCGGACCCGCTTTTCAATGGCCGCGTCGACGACTTCCGGGTGTACAACCGCGCGCTCGGCGGCGCGGAGGTCTGGAGCCTTTGGGGTCAGAACGCGAACCTCGGCCCCGCGTTCACCCAGGATCTCCTCACCCCGGCAGGAGCTACCGTCAACCAGCCCTACGCGGGCCAGACTCTCGCCGGCCAGGCTACCGATCCGAATGGCGACACGCTGGCTTTTTCGAAGTTGAGCGGACCCGCCTGGCTGGCGGTATCGGCGAATGGCACCTTGTCCGGCACGCCGGCGTCCGCCGATTACGGGCTGAACCGCTTCTTCGTGCGGGTCGCAGATCCTTCGGGCGCAACGTCGGATGCCGAACTGCGGATCAACGTCGGTTATTCGCAAGCCGCGCCGGTCGCCTATTGGTCCTTCGAAGAGGGTACGCCCGGCGCGCAGGTGCCGTACACGCCGGGTACCGCCGGGCAGTACGACGGCAGCATGTTGGACGCGTCCGGCAACGGGAACCATCTCTCTGCATGGACAAGCGGTTGGCACACCTACCGGGCGCAAGTTCCAAGCGCCACCATCCCCCGATCGGGACGTTCCAACGCGGTCAGCGTCCAGAACGCCAATGCCTATCCCGCGATGTCCGCGATCGGCACCGGGTTGAGCCGGTGGAGCCCCCCCGAGTGGACCATCGAAGCGGCCATCCGGCCGGACGATGCGACCAATGGCTTCCAGGCGATCGTGGGCCGCGACAGTCGCGGCGCTTATGCGGCCGACCCCGCGCTCGCCGCCCTTTACTTCAATGTGGAGCCGAATGGCGCTCTGCGTGTCATGTTCACCGACGCCGCCGGCAACAACTGGACCCTGACCTCGGCGGCGGGCACGGTCCAAGATGCCAAGTGGCACGCCGTGGCCGCGACCAGCGATGGGGACACGCTTTCGCTGTATCTCAAGAATCTCACCAATGGTGATTCCCTCTACACGTTGCTCGGTAGCCTGGACATCTCGTCGAGCACGAACCCGGCGCTCTCCACGGGTACCGGCGACGGCTCTGCTTGGGACCCGGGCGTCTTTACCGTGAGCCGCGGCCTCTGGAATGGAGGCCATACCGATCGCTTCTATGGCCATATCGACGAAGTCCGCCTCTACGGCAAAGCATTGGCTCCGGATGAGTTGCTGTTCTCCACGCCGCCGGCCGGAGTTCCCCCGGTGCCCGGCGGATTGGTGGCCGCCGCGACATCGGTCAGCCGGATTCACCTCGCGTGGAACCCGAGCAGCGGTGCCACCAGCTACAAGGTGAAGCGCTCGGCCACCAGTGGGGGCCCTTACACGACCGTCGCGTCCGATGTCACCACGACGAGCTTCGACGACGCCGGCTTGAACTCCAGCACGACATACCACTACGTCGTCAGCGCCGTGAACGCCAATGGCGAAAGTGTCGACTCCGCCGAAGCCAGCGCCACCACCTTGCAAGCGCCACCGCCGCCATGGACCAGCTCCGACATCGGTGCGGTCGGCCTCGCGGGCAGTGCCTCCTACGGCAGCGGCACTTTTAACGTTAACGGTTCGGGAACGGATATATGGGGAGTTGCGGACGCCTTCCAGTTCGTCTCCCAAAGTCTCACGGGCGACGGCGAAATCCGCGCCCGCGTGACCTCCCAATCCAACTCCGATCCCTGGGCGAAGGCCGGCGTGATGATCCGCGATGGCGGCAGCGCCGGGGCGGTCAATGCGCTCGTTGCCATCACCCCGTCGAACGGCTTCACCTTCCAGTGGCGCGGCAGCGCTTCCGGAGCCTCGTCCTCGGTGGCGGGACCGGCCTTGAATGCCGCTCCTGGCAATTGGGTCCGCCTCGTCCGCAGCGGCACCCTGGTCACCGGCTACGTTTCGGCCAATGGCACCTCCTGGACGCAGGTGGGCACCACCACGCTTGCGATGGCCGGCACGGTGTCGGTGGGACTCGCAGTCACCAGCCACAGCAATACGGCACTCGGCACGGCGACCTTCGACAATGTCTCGGTCACGGCCTTTCCTTCCCCGTGGGCGACCATTGACATCGGCGCTACCGGCCTTCAGGGCAGCGCCGAGTTCTTCGGCTCCGCCTTCACGCTGAAAGGAGCGGGCACCTTCGGCGGCACCAGCGATTCATTGCGCTACGTCTATCAGACGCTCGATGGCAACGGCACGGTGATCGCCCGGGTGAACACCCTCGGGAACACCGGTGCCAATGCCCGCGTCGGCATCATGATGCGCGACTCGCTCGCCGCGAACGCCCGGATGGCGGCGCTCACCGTGAACGGCTCGGGCGCCTGGCGTTGGCAGCGCCGCACCACCACCGGCGGTAGCGTTTCCACCACCAACAGCAGCACGGGCAGCGCGCCGAACATCTGGGTGAGGCTGGCGCGTAGCGGCAGCACCATTACCGCCTCGCGCAGCACCAACGGCAGCTCGTGGACCGTCATCGGCAGCTCCACCGTTTCGCTGGCCAGCCCGTGCTACGTCGGGCTCGCCGTCGCCAGCGGCAGCACCACCGCACTGAACACGTCGGTGCTGGACAACGTGAGCCTCTCGGCTTCCGCCGTCAGTCCGCTGGGCGATCTCGATGCCGACGGCATGCCCGACGCGTGGGAGGAGCTCTACTATAACCCCGTGCAGTTCGCCCCCTCCGGGGATCTTGATGGAGATGGCAAAAGCAACGGCGACGAGTATACCGCCGGCACCGACCCGGACGACTCGAACGACACGGCCAGGCTCACCATCGTCTCGGTCTCTCCCGCGCTCTTCGAGTTCGATGGAAAGGTTGGCCGCACCTATTCCTTGGAGCGTCTTGTCTCGTTGGAGAACTCCGAATGGGAACAGATTCAGACCGTGGGCCCGCTCGTGACCGGAGGCCCCCGGCAAATGACCGATCCATCGCCGCCGCCCGCGCGGGGCATCTATCGCCTGCAAATCAGCTTGGGGACTGCCCCATGAACGGAACGACCGGATCAACCCGGAGCCGTCTCAAGGGGGGGGCTCCCGCCCCCTGCCTTTGCTCTCTCCCGTAGCGGGAATCCCCCATCTAGGAAATTGGCGATCGGTGCTTTCTTTCCTGTTCACACTTCCGCCCACTGCCGCAGCAGGTTGTGATAAACCCCGGTGAGCTGAACCGCCGACTGGTTCGCCGCCGGATGCTCGGGCAAGGCTCCCGAGATCCGCTGGATCGCCAGGTCGAGGTCGTAGAGAATCGAGCGCTGCTCGTCCGAGCGGATCATGCTCTGCACCCAGAAGAAGGAACTGAGCCGGCTGCCCCGGGTCACAGGCGTCACCCGGTGCAAGCTGGTGGCCGGATACAGCACCAGATGCCCCGCGGGCAGCTTCACGCTCTTGCTGCCGTACGTGTCCTCGATGATCAGCTCGCCGCCGTCGTAATCCTCCGGGGCGGTGAAGAAGAGCGTGCAGGAAAGGTCGGTACGAATCCGGTGGCCCGTCCCGGGAATCTGGCGGATCGCGGCATCGATATGCTGGCCGTAGGTCTGGCCGCCCGAGTAGCGGTTGAACATCGGTGGCAGGAAGTGCAACGGCACCGCGGCCGACATGAAGGTCGGGTTCACGGTCAGCGCCCGCATGATTCCTTCGCCCACCTGGCGGGCGACCGGGTGGGTCGCGGGGATCTGCATGTTGTCCTTCGCCTTCGCCGCGAGATGCCCCGCGGTCGCCTTCCCGTCTTCCCAATCGGCGTCTTCGAGCATGTTCCGGTACTGGCGGGTCTGCTCCGGGGTCAGGACATCGGGGATGCAAACGATCATGGCGCGCTTCTGTGCCCATCACCGGGCGCAGCGGGTCAAGCGATTTCGCCGCGGATGGCGGTTCCGTGACGGGGATTGGCGGGGAATCGACTTTTCACGCCCGCCGGAATTTTTGGCTTTGACTTCTACGGGTTAATGAGACGCATTCGCAACAAGTCCGCTTTGCAGCGCGAGAAGGTTGGGAAATCCCCCTGAAAGCCCTGCAACCACCCAGTCTCATGAAATCCGCCCAAGAATCGCTCCGACTCCGCCCTGAAGGCCTTGCCGTGACCGGCACGCTGCTCGCTGTCGGCCAACTCGCCGCCCAAACCGCCGCCCCTGCCGAGAAGAAGGAGGAGGCCCAGAAGACCGAGGAACAACTCGCCGAGATCGTGGTTGAAGCGAATGCGGAGCGCACCCTCTACAAGCCCGAACGCTTGCAGTCGCCGAAAGTGACGCAGCCGCTGCGCGACGTGGCGAAGACGATCACGGTGATTCCGGAGGAGGTGATGAGGGATCAGAACGCGACCAACCTGCGCGACGTGCTGCGCAACGTGCCCGGCATCAGCATGCAGGCAGGGGAAGGTGGCGGAGGCCCTGCCGGCGACAACCTTTCCATCCGCGGCTTCTCCGCCCGCTCGGACATCTTCGTTGACGGCATGCGCGACACCGCCGGC
>CBFGPU010000211.1:0-5666 GCA_965650715.1 uncultured Haloferula sp.
GCCGATGGCGTGGCTCTGCTCAAGAAGGTGCTTGGGAGCGATGACGCCGGCCGGCGCCGTAGCGGGCTGGCGCTGTGGCCGGCGGAGGTGCCTTGTATCTACGAGCCGTTTCAGGAAACCGATCCCTTTGCTCTCCGCGAATGGCTATTGCTCACCGCTCGAATGCCTGCGGACGAAGCACTCGGCCGCAAGCTCCGCGATTGGCACCGCACCCGGCAGCAGCTCCGTCGCGGTGAAGTGCTTGACCGTTGCTTCGCCGCTGCCGCCGCCCGCCACTCGACCGGCTTCTTGCTCGCCTCGCTCGAGCGGGCACCCGATCCGTCCGTCCTCAAAGAGCGGGTATATCCGGCGGCGATCAAGGCCTTCGGGGAGAATCGCTCGCCGCGGGTGCTGGCCGCTCTTGAGAAGGACGACTCGCCACTTGGGCGGGCGCTGAAGGACGCGATGAAGGACAGGCAAGTGATGAAGAGGCACCACCCGCCCGCCGAACAGCTTGCCCGCGGCGAGGCCGTGTATGCGCGGACCTGTGCGGCTTGCCACCAGAGCAACGGCAGCGGGGTGGATGGGGCCTTCCCGCCGCTCGATGGCAATGCGCGGGTGGCAGGCGAGCCGGAGGTGCTGGTGAAGATCGTGCTGCACGGCTTGGCGGGGCCGGTCGAGGTGCCCGGGAAGCTGGCGGTGAACTCGCTGATGCCGCCGGTCGCCGGGCTGAGCGATGCGGAGATCGCGGAGGTGTTGAGCTTCGTGCGGCACGCGTGGTCGAACGACGCGGCGGCGGTTTCGGCGGAGGAAGTTGCGAAGGTGAGGGCGGCGACGAAGGACCGGCAGGCGGCTTGGACGGCGGCGGAGCTGAAGTGAAGTCGGCGCTCGCGTTTCCGAGGCCGCGGCGAAGCTGTCGGACAAGTGCAAATTATTGCAAGTCCGACCAAAGATCCGGGCCCGGGAGATCGTTTCCCACTGACCCGAAAGAGTCAGACGGAAGCGAAACTCTCCGCCGCTTCCGGGGTTGAAATCCGCCTCCGAACCCGTTTCGCTCGAATTCATGAGACCCCTGTTTGCCCTTCTCCCCTTGGCATTCTGTATGAACCTGCACGCCGCGATCGGCGAGTGGCGGGTGCTGAAAGACGGCGAGGGCGGCCAGATCCGAGCCCGTTTCGAAGGGCTGAAGGACGACCGTTACCTGCTGCGCCGGGAGTCGGACGGGAAGCTCTTCGAGGTGTCGCCGGGGATGTTGACGGGCGAAGACCGCACGAGCTTCGACGCGCAGGCCAAGCAGCTCTCCGACGAGCTCTCGAAGCTGAGCAAGATGGCGGGCCATTCGCTGTTCTCCGGGACGCCCTTCGAGGTGCGGAAGGCGGACGAGATCGCGGCGGTGCTCCATCTGGGTCTGGAGTCGAAGACGAAGCACAGCGCGAGCTGGCGGGCGTACACGGGGGATTCCTACAAGCTGTTCGGCGCGCGGCCGTATTCGGTGGCGCTGTATGCGGGTGAGGATGGATCCGCTTCGGTGTTGTCCGCGGTGTATTCGAACAAGGGTGATTTCAAGAGCACGATGGGCCAGGGCGAGGCGCACTTCGAGGGGAAGAGCGAGGCCGATGCGGCCAGCCTGGCGAAGGCGATGGCGGAGGACGAAAAAGCCGTGCTGTCCCGGATCACCGAAGTGCTGGGCGAGCCGGTGACTCAGCGTTTCGGCGATTCGCGGAAGACGCGCCGCAAGGTGATGCGTTGGGATTGGAACGGCCACTCGCTGATACTGTCCAGCCAGGAGGGGGAATACGTGTCCCTTTCGATCGTGCCGCTCGAACTGGCGGAGGCCGGTGGCAAGACCGCCAAGGTGAAGGACGGCGAGATCCGCAAGCGTCTGGAGGAAGACGTGGTGAGGAAGGAGAACGGCGACGTCTATCTGGGTCAAGTGCCGATGGTGAACCAGGGGCCGAAGGGTTATTGCGTGCCCGCCACCTTCGAGCGGGCGATGCGCACCGCGGGAATCGAGGCCGACATGTATCTGCTGGCGATGATCGGCAAGAGCGGCATGGGGGGCGGCACCGTGGTGGAGTTCCTTCTGGAGGAAGTGCGCCAGCAGGTCCGCAACAAGGGCCGCCGGACGAAGGACGAACGGGTGAAGGAACTGCGCGTGCGCGACGTGAAGGGCTACATCGACAAGGGCATTCCGGTGATGTGGACGATGCGCTCGCTGAAGCCTTACAACGAGACGGCGAACGGCAATACCGCGAAGCGCGGGCGGGTGACCGATTGGGCGGCATGGGCGATCGAGATCGCGCAGAAGGCCGAGCCGATCGTTAAGATGGAATCCGCGCAGGAGGCCCACCACATCTGCATGATCGTGGGCTACAACGAGGCGACGAACGAGCTGGCGGTGTCCGATTCCTGGGGCGCGAGCTACGAGCGGCGTTGGGTGCCCGCTGCGGTGGCGAACTGGGCGAGTTCGGGCGGTCTGTTCATGATCCTGCCCTGAGTTGAGCGGCGGAGGATTTCCTTGGTTGTTGCAGACGGGGTCTCCCCCGGGGGTTTTTTGCAGATCAACCCGGGATGGACTGAGGTGATAGCGGACGGGTGGTGAAAGTCGACGGAAGTCGACGGGGCTAACAGGGAATGGGGCGCGGAGCCGGAGGCTCGCAGAAGCAACGTTGCGACGGTCTGTTAACTCGCCTTGAGAGCACATACCGCCGTTTCCTTCTGTTCGGATCGGCAGGCGGATGCAGCTACAAGGGCTCATTCCGCGGGCCAGTGGCTCCGCGCTCCCGGGCGCTGCCGCGTTTTGCGGATCACACCTCGATCTTCCATGGGGCGCGCATGGGCTGGTGGATCAGCTTGTTCGCGGACTCGTCGTCGAACTTGAGGGTCTTCGGGTCGAACTTGAGGCTCTTGTTGAGGCGGTGGGCGGTGACTCCCATGTTGACCATGGTGCAGGACCAGAAGCCGTTCTGCTCGTTCAAGGCGAACCTCTTCCGGGTGCGGACGCTCTCGTGGAAGTCGGTGATGACCGGGTCGGGATCGGGGAGTCCGGCGAGTTTCCTTTCGAGGTCCGGGATGTCGGACTTGAAGCCCTTGTAGATCTTGCCCTTCGGGCCCTCGATGTAGGCGGCTTGGGTGTCCTTGTTCTCGCCATCGAGGACGATCTTGCAGCCGTCGGCGTAGGTGAACTCGATGCGGCGCCAGGTGCCGATGGCGTCGGGGTCCTGCGGGTCGGCATCGATTTCGACGGAGATCGGGGCGGTTTCGTCCTTGCCGAGGATGTACTGGCCGGGATCGAGGTAGTGCTGGCCCATGTCGCCGAGGCCGCCGCCATCGTAATCCCAGTAGCCGCGGAAGGAGCCATGGGTGCGATGCGCGCTGTACGGCTTCTTCGGCGCAGGGCCGAGCCAGAAATCGTAGTCGAAGCCTGCGGGAACCGGTTGCTCGGGCAGCTTGGTTTTACCGGCCCAGAGGCCGAGTTTCCAATCGAAGCCGGTGACGCCGGAGACGGTGATCTTGAGCGGCCAACCGAGCAGCCCGTGCATGGCGGCCTTCTTGATGTCCTTCACCGGCACGCCCATGCCGTAAAAGGCGTCCTTGAAGCGGAACCAGGTATTGAGACGGAAGACGCGTTCGTGCTTCTCGACCGCCTTCACCATCGCGATGCCCTCGCCGATGGTGCGGCTCATCGGTTTCTCGCACCACACGTCCTTGCCGGACTTTGCGGCCTCGATGACGTCGATGTCCTTGCGCTGGAGGACCTCGCGGAAGTCGTGGTAGCCCTTGATCCCCTTCCCTTCTCCGCCCGAGTCCTTCATCCGCTGGTCGAGGTGGCCTTGGTCCACATCGCACAGTGCGAGCAGGCGCCCGGGCATGCCGAGGTGCGAGGCTGAGATGCCGCCGCAGCCGATGATCGCGCGGGTGATTTCCTCCGAGGGCGGCGTCTGTCCGGCCAGACCGAGCACGCGGCCCGGCACGATCTGGATGGTGGCGAGAGCGGCGAGGGACTTGAGGGTCTGGCGGCGGCTGAGGCTCATTGGATGACTTCGGGCGTGGATCCGGCTTCCGCGATTACGTCGTCCACGGTGGGTTTCATGCGGTCGCGGAAGAGAAGGAAGAAGAGGACGAGAATGCCGCCGGCCATCGCGGCGGGGATCCACCAGAAGTCCGGCCAAACGGCCAAGGCCTTGGAACCGGCTTTGGTCGGATCGCCGACCTTCGAGGTGAAGAAAAGGTCGTTGACCTTGGCGCCACCATACATGCCTACGCCCTGGGTCAGCAGGACGAGGAAGCCCTGGGCCTGGCCACGGATCGCGTTCGGCGCCTTCTTGTCGGTGTAGATCTGGCCGGTGACGAAGAAAAAGTCGTAGCAGATGCCGTGAAGCAAGATGCCGGTGAAGATCATCCACTTCACCGCCTCCGGAGCTCCGGCCGCGAAAAGCGCGTAGCGCAGGACCCAGCAGGCCATTCCGATGGCGAGCATCCACTTCACGCCGAGGCGCGAGAAGAGGAGCGGGATGATCAGCATGAAGAAGATCTCGGAGATCTGGCCCCAGAACATGGTGCCCGCGGCCGAGCCGAAGCCGGCATCCGTGATGAAGGTGGCGGCGTAGGCGTAGTAGGCCTGCAGCGGGATGCAGATCAGCATCGAGGCGATCGCGAAGATCAGAAAGTTGAGGTCCTTCAGCATGCCGACCGATTCGAGGCCGAGCATTTGCACCAAGGAGAGCGGCTGGCCCTTCCCGACCGGCGGGGTGTGGGGAAGCAGGAAGGAGTAGATCCCGAGAGCGAAGCTGGCCCCTGCCGCGATCTGGAGAGGGAGCGCGGTGGCATCCGCCTTCAACACCGAGCCGACCAGGAAGCCGGCGGCGATCCAGCCGATGGTGCCGAAGACACGGATCACGGGGAACTGCTTCTCCGAGTCATGGATGTTCCGCATCGCCAGCGTGTTCGTCAGGCCGAGGGTGGGCATGTAGCAGAGCATGTAGCCGAGCAGGACCCAGAAGAAGGTGCCTGTGTAGCCCGCGAGTTCCTGCTGGATCGACCACGGGACGGCGAGCATGAGGACACCGCCGATCAGATGGAGCAGACCGAGAACGACTTGGGTGGGCAAGAAGCGGTCGGCCACGAGGCCGAGGAACACCGGGGCGATGATCGCGGCGAGCGGGCCGACGGAGTAAGCCGTGCCGATACCCGATTCGAAATTCATGCCCTGCCGCAGGTAAACCCCGATGGTGACGAACCAAGCCCCCCAGACGAAGAACTGAAGGAACATCATGACCGACAGGCGGGTGGTCACGGCGAAGGAAGCGGCTTTTTCCATGTTGAAGGGGAGACTCGACGAGAGGCCTGAGGATCGGCAAGCTCGAAGCACCGTCAATTCGGCTTGAATCGTCCGAATCTCTCATGAAAAACGGCTTTATCTGAAAATTTGGGCCTGTATTGCTGAAAGCCAGCGCGGGGTCCTGCGTATTCCCGGTCCGGTCAAAAAGCCAAAGCACCTGTCATGAATTCACCATCCCTTTCCCGTCGCCGCGTCCTTGCCGGCTCCGCCGTTTCCGCGGCGGTGGCCGGATTCCCGAACCTTTTGCTCGGCCAAGGGGCGAACAACGCGAAGCTGAAGATCGGCCTGATCGGCTGCGGCGGCCGCGGCACGGGGGCGGCGGAGCAGGCGCTGAATGCCGATCCGA
>CBFGPU010000212.1:0-5666 GCA_965650715.1 uncultured Haloferula sp.
CTTTTTCGTACCCTCGTCGCTCATTCCCTTTTCCCGTGGATTACTCCGCCCTCATCGCCCAACGCCGTCGCCGCATCGGCGAGATCGACGACATGATGGCCGACGCCTCCTTCTTCAGCGACCCGAAGAAGGCCGGGGAGATCGTGCGCGAACACCGCAAGATCAAGGCCACCCTCGAAGCCTGGGAGCGCCTCGAAACCGCCAAATGCCAGCTTGAGGAAAACGAGGAACTCGCCCGCACCGACGACCCCGAATTGGCCGAAATCGCCAGGGAAGAGATCCCCGGCCTGCAGGCGGAGATCGAAAAGCTCTCTGAGGAGATCCAATACGCCCTGCTGCCCGCCGACCCGAACGAGGACCGCGATGCCATCGTCGAAATCCGCGCCGGTGCCGGGGGCGACGAGGCCTCGCTCTTCGCCGCCGAACTCCTCCGCCTCTACCAGCGCTACGCCGAAGGCCGCGGCTGGAAGACCGAGCACCTCTCCAGCAGCCCTTCCGAAGTTGGCGGTTTCAAGGAAGTCTTCCTCCGCGTCACCGGCGACGAGGTCTTCCGTACCCTCAAGTACGAATCCGGCGTCCACCGCGTCCAGCGCGTCCCCGCCACCGAGACCCAAGGCCGCATCCACACCTCTACCGTCACCGTCGCCGTCATGCCCGAGGCCGAGGAGGTGGACGTGGAACTCAAACCCGACGACCTCCGCATCGAAGTCTGTCGCGCGGGTGGCGCCGGCGGCCAGCACGTGAACCGGACCGAGTCCGCCGTCCAGGTCTTCCACCTTCCCACCGGCCTCTACGTCCGCTGCGAGGACGGCCGCTCGCAGGGCCAGAACAAGGAACGCGCCCTTCAGATCATGCGCACGCGGCTCTATGAAATGAAGCTGCGCGAGGAGCAGGAAAAGCACAGCGCCCACCGCCGCGCCCAGATCGGCTCCGGCGACCGATCGGAAAAGATCCGCACCTACAACTTCCCCCAGAGCCGCGTGACCGACCACCGCATCGGCTTCACTTCCCACAACCTCGCTGGCGTCATGGCCGGGGATTTGAGCGAGCTTACCGGCGAACTCCAGAAAGCCGAAATGGCCGAACGCCTCAGCGAAGCGGGGGTGAAGTAGCACAACTCTCCAGAGTTGTGTCTGCTGGCGGCTGCACCCACCAGATCGTCAGCCAGACCGTCCACCAGTTCTTGTCTTGGCAGCACGAGCCCGTATTCCGGCCCGCACCTCCAAGATCTCACGCCCCCCAATCCGCAACTCTGGAGAGCTGCACTATTTTACACTACACCTTCTCAATCACCGCATACGCGTTGTGATTGTGGATCGACTCGAAGTTCTCCGCTTCCACCCGGTACCAAACGATGTCCGCGTGCGCATTGGACCGCGACGCCACGTTCCGCACCAGATCCTCCACGAATACCGGGTTGTCGTACGCCCGCTCCGTCACCGCCTTCTCGTCCGGCCGCTTTAGCAAGCTATACAGCTCGCAGCTGGCCGAGCGCTCCACCAGTTCCACCAGATCCTCGATCCACACCGGCTCCTTGCAGCGCACCGAGTAGGTCACCACCCCGCGCTGGTTGTGCGCGCCGCGGTCGCTGATCTGCTTGGAGCAGGGGCACAGCGTCGCCACCGGCACCATCACCGTGACTACGAAATCCAGCGGGCCGTCCTTCTCGGCCTCGACTTCGAAGCGCACCTCGTAATCCATCAGGCCCGCCCGTCCCGTCACCGGCGCGGTCTTGGAGCGGAAAAACGGAAACTGGAATTCCACGTGCGCCTTCCGCGCGTCCAGCCGCTTCAGCAATTCCCGCGGCAGCCCCGCCATCGAGCGCACGTCCAGACAGGCTCCGTGGGAGTTCAGCACCTCCACGAAGCGGCTCATGTGCGTCCCCTTGTAGTGATGCGGCAAATCCACCGCGAGCGCCACGGTGGCCACCGTCCGCTGGGTCGTGCCACCCTTGTCGCTCACCTCCACCGGAAAGCGCAGGCCTTTCACGCCCACGCGGTCGATCGCCAGGTTGCGGTCGTCCCGCTCGTTCTGCGTGTCCTTGAGTTCCTTCATCGCCGTCCTTGGAAACGACAGAAGCCCGCCCGGGATTCGGGCAGGCTTCCGGTAAAGCTATTCGTCTTAACCCGTGCCGCTCAGGGCATCAGGTTCACCGCACGGGAACGCTTGATGGAGCGCGTGATCTTGCGGTGCAGCTTCGCCGACACGCCGGTCACGCGGCGGGGCAGGATCTTGCCGGTCTCCGAAGTGAACTTCGAGAGGAGATCGGGGTTCTTGTAGTTGACGTCGTCCGCCGGGATATCGTGGCGGCGGGTGGTCATTTTGCGGTTCGACTTGCGAAAGGCGATCCGGCGTTCGACGGTCTTCGGTTCGGACATGATTTAGCGGAGTTCGCGGTGGACGGTGCGGCGCTGCAGGGAAGGGTTGAACTTGACCTTCTCCAGACGGCCCGGCGTGCGCAGGCTCTTTTTGTTGCGCGTGGTCACGTAGCGCGAGGGCGGCTTGCCCTCCGCACGGGCTTCCGTGCACTCAAGGATGATGATTTCGCGTGGCATTAGCGGGAAGTTGGGGCGCGGAGCCTATTTCAGTCGTCGTCCTCGTCAAGAGAAACCGTTTCGGAATCTTCATCGTCCTGATAATGACCGCCGGCGAAGCCGACCTCATTGGACGGGCGGAAGCGGCGGTTGCCGTACTCCTTCTCCCACTGGGCCTGGCATTCCACCGTGAGGCGGGCGAAGGGAATCGCTTCCAGGCGGGCCTGCGGGATGTTTTTCCCGGACATCTCGCAGACACCGTAAACACCGCGGTCGATCCGGCGCAGAGCCTGCTCGATCTCGTAAAGGGCGTCCTGCTCCTTCGCCAGCACGCTCAGGGCGAAATCCCGGTCATAGGCGTCGCTGCCGGCGTCGCCCTGATACATGCCGCTGCCGGAGGCCTCGCTGCCTTCCGGGGCATTGCGGATTTCGCCCGTCATGCCGGACATGGCGTCCACCAGTTCGTCCCGCAGGTCCAGCAGGCGCTGGCGCTGCTTCAGGACGAAGCCGCTGACCTTCACCGGACCGGCACCATTGGCCGCGACCGCGATAGGGGCTTCCTCTTCCGGAGCTTCGGGCTTCGCCTTTGCGGGGCTCGGCTTCTTGGCTTCGGTCTTGGGGGCGGGCTTTTTCTCGGCTTTGGCGGGTGCCGCCTTCTTCGCGGGTTGCTTCTTGTCGGCCATGTGATGGGGATGCTGGGTCTAAAACTTCGGAAAACCGGATTAAAAGGGGGGCGGGGAAATTCGGGCGCGGTCGATTAGCGCCTTCATGATACCTCTGCAAGTTGAAATTTCATGCGGGATGGCACTATCTTCAACGATGGATTGCACGCAGGCCCGATTTCCTCCCGGACACGACCGGGGCCTCGGCGCGCTTGAAATGGCCGGAGCCTTGCCTAAGCTCCGCCGCCCGCCATGGAATTACCCTCGATCGTAGAAGCTCTCCTGACCAGTTCGGACGAACCCCTGCCCGCAGAGGAAATCGCCCGCCTGGTCCGCGCCCGCGTGGCCGAAGCCGAGGATTCCCGCGCCCGCAAGATCGAGGAAGGCGAAACCCCGGCGGAGCTCCCCGAGTGGCTCGCCGCCCTCTCCGCCTGCTCCTCCGAGCAGGTTATCGCCGCCATCGCGAAGCTGAATCACGACTACGAAACCACCGGCCGCGCCTTCTCCCTGGTAGAGCGCGCGAAGGGCTGGAAACTCTTCACTCGTCCCTCCTACGGCGAATTCGTCCGCCACCTCTTCCCCGGTCGCAAACCCGAGCGCCTCAGCGGTCCGGCCATGGAAACCCTGGCCATCATCGCCTACCGCCAGCCGATCACCAAGGGCGCCATCGAGGCCGTCCGCGGCGTCGCCTGCGACGGCATGCTGCAAAAGCTCCTCGACCGCGAGCTCGTCCGCATTGGCGGCCGTGCCGAACTCCCCGGCCGTCCCCTCCTCTACGAGACCACCGAACTCTTCTACGAGCACTTCGGCATCCGCAGCATCGACGACCTCCCGAACGCCACCGAACTCCGCCGCGTGAAACTCCCCGAGGCCCCCGCCGAGTCCGCCGCCGCCGAATCCCAGCTCGCCCTCAGCGCCACCGAGCCGAAGCCCGAGGAAAATGCCGAATGACGAGTTTCCGAATGACGAAACCGCCTCTAACCGCTTCCCCTCTCTCCCGCACACTTCATTCGACATTCGGAAATTCCGAATCCGTCATTCGACCATGAATCTCGACGACATCCGCAAGCAGATCGACGACATCGACGGCCAACTTCTCGACCTGCTTTCGGCACGCGCCGACCTCGTCCACAACGTCGGGGAAGTGAAAAAGCGCGACGGCCTCCAGATCTACGCTCCCGAGCGCGAGGAAGCCCTGCTCCGCCGCCTCATCGACCGCAACAAAGGCCGCCTGCCCGAGAAGTCGATCCGCGCGATCTATCGCGAGATCATGTCCGCCGCCCTCGCTTTGGAGGATGATCTCAAGATCGCCTACCTCGGCCCCGAAGGCTCCTGGACCCATCAGGCCGCCATCAAGAAGTTCGGCCACTCCGTCGCCTACACGCCCCTTCACAACTTCTCCGAAGTCTTCGACCAAGTCGCCCGCCGCCGTGCCGATTACGGCGTCGTGCCGATCGAGAATTCGACCGAAGGCGCCGTGTCCCATACCCTCGACCTCTTCGTCGATTCCCCGCTCCAGATCTGCGCCCAGATCCTTCTCCGCATCGAGAACTGCCTCATGGCCGCAATCCCGCGCGAGCAGATCAAGACGCTCTACTCCCACCCGCAGGCCCTCGCCCAATGCCGCGGCTGGATCCTGAAGAGCTTCCCGGAAGCCGACCTTGTCGAGGTCTCGTCCACCACCCGCGCCGCCCAACTCGCCAAGGAAAACGCCGCTCAAGGCGCCGCCGCCATCGGCAGCCCCCTCGGTGCCGAGATCTACGGCCTCACCGTGCTCGAGGAATCGATCCAGGACCGCGCCACCAACACGACCCGCTTCCTCGTGATCGGCGAAAAGACCTGCCCCCCCACTGGCAAGGACCGCACCTCCCTCCTCTTCGCGATCCACGACCGCCCCGGCTCCCTGGTCCGCGCCCTCCAGGCCTTCGACCAGTTCCACATCAACATGTCGAAGATCGAATCCCGACCCTCCAAACGAAAGGACTGGGAATACATTTTCTACGTCGATCTCTCCGGCCACTGCGACGACGCGGAAGTCCGCAACGGCATCGACGAACTGGAAAAGCACTGCTCGATGGTGAAGCTGCTAGGCTCCTACCCCGATACCGGCGAATAGGTGGTCCGCACAACACTAGCGAAGCGGAGACGGCCCGGAGGACAATCCGCTGTGCGACCGAAGCCACCGACACCGCCGGAATCCAAGGGTTCGTAGTCCCGCCTTCAGGCGGAATGCCTTTCGTTCCAGCGGGGCGGCCTCATGACAGCCAGCGCCCGCATCACTCCACCCGGATCGCCGTCGACCTGCCGTGCGCGTCCAAGCCTTCGATCCGGGCAAACTCCCGCACCACCTCCAGCGACTTCCGCACCGCCTTCTTGTCCATCTTCACGATGCTCGTGCGCCGCTGGAACTGGTCCGCCCTCAACCCTGAAAACGACCGCCCGCTCCCGCCCGTCGGCAAGGTGTGGCTCG
>CBFGPU010000213.1:0-5662 GCA_965650715.1 uncultured Haloferula sp.
TCCGTTCTCGCAAATCCATGGAAAGTGCGGCCATGACGGACCCTACCACGGCGGGCGGCCTAACGGCTACGAAATTATTTAAAATGCTCTAGAGGTGCACCCGGCTCAGGCGCCGACGAGGCGGAGCCAATTACTAAGATTATAGTAATTGGTGACGCGGGCGATCTTGCCATCGCGGATTTCGAAGAAGGCGCCGACGCGGAGGCGGTAGGTTTGGCCGGTGGCGGCCGGGAGGCCTGCGTCGGTGGCGAGGTATTGGCCGCGGATGTGGAATTCGGCGGCGGCGCGGGCGGGGTCGCTGGAGCTGAAGACGACGAGGTCTTCGACGGTCTCCGCGTAGCTGCGGTCCATGCGCTGGAGGAAGGCGCGGAAGGCGTCCTTCCCGGTCTCCACGCCGCCTTCGTTGATCTCGTGGACGACGTCATCGGTGAGCATGGCGAGGAGGGCTTCGCGGTCACCGGAGTTGAAGGCGGCGTAGTAGGATTGGATGAGCATGGCGGAAATCATTAATCACTAGTCTTCCAATCACACATCGAAGTGCGGCGGGACCAGTTTGCTAGTTTTCAGTGTGCAGTTTTCAGGTAAAGGCGGGGAAAGACAGATGCCGAGTGATCAGTGAGCAGTGATCAGTGGGAGAAGCCCGCTACTTGAAGTGGTCCCAGCCGCCTTGGAGGGGGGGGGATTTGGTGGAGGGTTCGGCCAAGCGGCCGATGGGGGTGAGGGGGAGTTTGGGGAAGGCGGAGTGCCAGTTGTTAGAGGCGGCTTTCCAGCGGCGGGCGGGGAGGGTGAGGAGGAGCTCGTAGTCTTCGCCATCGCCGAGGGCTTGTTGGAGCGTGCAGCCGGGGGTGATGGGCAGGGCTGCGGGGTCGAGTTCGAAGCTGCAGTGGCTGGCGGCGGCGAGGCGGGGGAGGTCCTTGGCGAGGCCGTCGGAGAGGTCCATCATGGCGCTGGGGCGGAGGTGGCGAACGAGCCAGTCGGCTTCGGCGAGGCGCGGGGTGAAGGCGAGGTGCTTGCCGTTGATGGAGCCGCCGAGCTTGCCGGTGACGGCGATGAGGTCGCCGGGTTTGCCGGTGGAGCGGAGGACGAGGTGCTTGCGTTCGGCGCTGCCTTCGCCGGCGACGGAGATGAGGGCACCGCTCGGTAGGCGGGAGGTTTCGCCGCCGGCGAGGATGCCGCCGTGTTTGGCGAGGCATTTGCGGATGCCGCGGTAGAGGCCGTCCATCCAGGCGACGGGGCGGTCGGGGTTGACGGCGACGGTGACGAGGAGGTGCTCGGGCTTGCCGCCCATGGCGGCGAAGTCGCTGAGGACGCGGGCGATGGCTTTCCAGCCGACTTTTTCCGGAGGGGTGTCGGGGAGGAAGTGGACGCCTTCGACGATGGCGTCGGTTTTGAGGAGGCGGAGCGGGCCGGGGTTTTTCCCGGGGTCGATGACAGCGCAGTCATCGCCGGGGCCGACGGTGAGGGCATCTCCGCCGGGGAAGCCGCGGAGGATGCGGGCGATCAGGGCGTCTTCGCCGAGGTCGCGGAGGAGCTGCTGGTTCTTCGGGGGCACTGGAGGAAATCACTAATCACTAATCTTCCAATCACAAATCGAAGTGCGGCTGCGCCGGGGGAGGGTCGAAGAAGTTGGGACCGGGATGGGTAGGATGGATAGGATGAACGGGCTGGCGTTCTTCCGGGGAGATGCGAGCAGCGGGAAGTACGAAAAGTGCTTCCGCTACGGGGTGGGGGCCGTTTCGAAGACGCCGTAGCGAATGAGGAGCTGGATGGCGACGGTGGCGGCATTGAAGAGGAAGTGGACGGAGATGTTCGCCCAGATGGAGCCGGTGAACTCGTAAACGAGGCAAAGGAGGACGGCCAGGAGGAAGAGGGGGGCGATGGCGGCGATGTTCCCGTGGGCGGCGGCGAAGACGAGGGAGGAGAAGAGGATGCCGCCGAGGGGACCGCAGAAGTGCTTGGCGGCGGGGTAGAGGTAACCGCGGAAGACGACCTCCTCCGCGACGGGGGCGACAATGACCGCGGCGATGGCCATGAGGGCGACGACGAGGGGGTCCTTCGCTTCCTGGAAGAGCTTCACCGCCTCCTGCATCGATTCGATGTCGAAGGTCTGCTCGAGCCACTCGTTCCAGCCGGAGACCTGGAGCAGGAGCATGACGAACCACATGAAGAAAACGACGGCCGGAGCGATGAAGAGGGCGAGCCACCATTGCTTCCAGCGCAGGCCGAGCCACTCCGCCTGGTTGATGCGACGGGTCATGAAGGCACAGGCGATGCCCATGAGCATGACCTGGAAGAACATGGAGACCACCAGGAGATCGGGGCGGAACTTCTCGTCCATGCTCATCTCCGTGCCACCCCCGCCGCCGGAGCCGGTCGTGAGGAGGGCGAAGAGCAGGAAGATCAAGCCGATGAAAAGCAGGTCGATGCGCCGGTAGGGGAAGGTGGGGACGCGGAAATAGCGGAGGATGCCGCCGGAGTCCGCGACCGGAGCGAGCGGTAAGGCGGTGAGGCCCCACGGGGGAGAATAGGGGATGGGCGGAGGCGGCAGGGGGGGAGGGAGCCGGCCGCCGGGGGCGTAGAGCGCGGCATCTTCCGGATCGAGGGTCGGGAGGGCCGGGGGCGGGCTTGCGATCTTGCCTTGGACGGTGCGGACGATGGCGAAGGCGGCGAAGAGGAGTGCGGCGGCAAGGTAGGTGCCCAGAAGGACGAGATCCGCCGGGCTCGGGGCCGCGGCTACCGGGGCGACGGCCTCGGGAGCCGTATGGGCAAGGGCGACAAGCAGCATGGGCGGGCGGACTTTGGAGGCGCACGGGGTGCCGCGCGAGCCGGAAATGGCGCGGGGATATTAAGGGTCTCCGTCAGGTTTGCTGATCGGTTGCAAAGCAGCCGATCAACCGCAGATGGACGAGAGGCACGCAGATCTTTTTTTAATTAAGTTTTTCTGATTGTCGGAGGTGCTTGCGATTTTTCAAAAAAACCGCAATGCTCCGCGCCATCGAAGCGCGAGCTGCCAAGAATCCCTACCGCCAGATCCTGCGCCGGCGCATCCCGGAGCCGGTCTTGGCGCTGCTGCTGTTCCTGATGGGGGTGTGGCTGTGGGACAATCATTTCGGGGAGGAGATGGGGTACGAGCAGGACGCCTGTCAGATGGCGCTGGTGAAGATCGACCGGGACCTGCGGCTGGCGGAGTCCGGGCGGGACTTCCCGCCGTGGTTGCGGACGGCGGCGGGCATCGGCAGCCTTGAGGAAACGATCCAGATCTCGGTGCAATCCCTGGCCATTCTGGGGACCGAGAATGCGCTGGATGTGGAGGGTGCGTATGCGCTGGCGATCCTCGACGCGCTGCGGCACGGCAATAATCCGGTGCGCGGGCCGTTTTCCGATCCCCGCCTGCCGGGGCCGCCGGATCCGCGGCTCATCATCGCGCGGGTGGCGGACGGGCAGGATTCGTGGTGGGACCGGCAGTATTTGATCGGCTTCGGGAACCAGGGGGCCACCGAGATCGGGTTGAAGCCGCCGACGGCGGAGGAGGATTCGCGGAACCGCGAGCTGGCGTTGCGGGCGGTGGTCTGCCGGTGCGCGGTGTGGGTGTTCGCGTTGGTGGGTGTGTTTTTTGTCCCACGGACGCTCGGGGCCTTTGCGCGGGCGCTGCGTTCGCGGTCGAAAGGGTATGTGGGGCGGATTTCGGCGAATCTCGGGCTGGGGGTGTTCCTCCTGGCTTACCTGGCATCGGTCGGTTTCGAGCGGCTTTTGAGCGCGGTGATTGCCGGGGAATTCACCGACCACGCGATTTATCTGGAGCCGCCGGTGCTGGCGCTGCTGGACGCCGGGACGCGGTTCCTGCCGGCGTTGGTGGCGTTGGGTTTCCTGTACCGGCGGGGCGGGCATGTCGGCAGCCGGCTGGGGTTGTTCGCGAAGCCGGACCTGTTCCTGATTCTGGGGACCTTCACGTTGCTGACGATGATCGACTTCGGGCTGAAGCATGCCTTCTCCGGGCGGATGGATCATGATCCGACCGGGGGCCTAGTGTCGTCGGAGGCCGGCTGGTGGGGTTTGGTCCTCGCCCTGGCCTCGGCGTGCCTGGCGGCACCGGTGGCGGAGGAGATCCTCTACCGCGGGGTGCTTTTCCGCTCGCTGGCGAACGGCATAAGGGTTCCGGCCGCAACCTTGTTCTCGGCGGCGGTGTTTGCGGTGGTGCACTTCTACGAGCCGTACGGGCTGGTGTCGGTGGGGATCTTCGGTGCGGCCTGTGCGCTGTGTTTCGCCGCCAGCGGGAGCCTCGCCACGGCGATCCTGCTGCACATGCTCTACAATTTTGTCATAAAAGTCCCCGAATGGATCGTTTATCATGCGCCGCTGTGAGTTGCAGTCACGGCTTCCACTGGCCAAGCGGGGTGCGGCCCGTTATTTTCTGAATTGCCCAAGATGAGTTCCGAATCGTCCTTCGAAGCCCCCACGTTGGAGGCCCTGTCCGCGTTGTTGCCCGCCTATGATTTCGAGGCGTTCATCGCCCAAGGCGGGATGGGAGCCGTGTACAAGGCGCGGCAGCGCGCGCTGGAGCGCGATGTGGCGATCAAGGTGCTGCCGCGGGAGCTGGGTGACGATCCGGAATTCCGGCAGTCCTTCGAGACGGAGGCGAAGGCGATGGCGCGGCTGAACCATCCGAACCTGATCGGGGTGTACGACTTCGGCGCGATCGACGGCATGCTCTACATCGTGATGGAGTATGTGAACGGCAAGTCGTTGTATCACTCGGCGTACAACCTTGCGGTGGATCCGGAGCAGGCGGCGGCGATCGTGAAGGGGATTTGCGACGGGCTCGCGCACGCGCACGAGAACGGCGTGATCCACCGCGACATCAAGCCGGCGAACATCCTGCTCAACGAGAAGGTGGTGCCGAAGATCGGCGATTTCGGGCTGGCCCGGCCGCATTGGGCGGAGGGTCCGGGCCTGATCATGGGCACGCCCGGCTACACGGCGCCGGAGATCTACGACAATCCGGAGCACTGCGACCGCCGCACGGACATCTTCGCGGTGGGTGTGATCCTCTATGAATTGTTGACCGGCCAGAAGTCGGAGGAGGGGTCGCCGCCGCCATCGACGGTGGTGCGTTGCGACAAGCGGCTGGACGCGATCTGGAAGCAGGCGACGGATCCGAACCCGAACTTCCGTTATGCCACCGTGGACCGGATGGCGCAGGATCTGGAGGCCTGGGCGAACAAGGAGCCGCATACCTCCTCGCTGAAGACGATGCAGCGGCCTCCGGGGCGTCCGCAGCCTGTGCCGGTGGCGCACACCGCGCCGCGCCGCCCGGCGAGGCCGGCCCCGGTGGTGGTGCACAAGAAGAAGAAGGGGGGAACGGACTGGGCCTTGCTGCAGCACATCCTGATCGGTGCGCTGGTGATCGGTGCGCTGGCGTTCCTTTGGGGCAAGATTTCCGAGGCGAAGAAGGAGCGCGAGAAGCAGCCCGTGGAAGAGCAGGAGAAGGCGGACGCAGAGGGCATGCAAGCCCCGACCACGCCGGGAACTCCGGCACCGCAGCCTCAGGCTCCTCCTCCGCAACCGGCTGCCCCGGCTCCGGCGGAGGGAGAGTGAAGGCGGGAGAGGAGTTGTCGCGATTGCTTCTCCCGTTGCAGTAAAGTGCAGCGTCCCCCGATCAGGG
>CBFGPU010000214.1:0-5653 GCA_965650715.1 uncultured Haloferula sp.
TGATCTTTGATTTGGAGGTAGGATCCAATGCCGAACACCACCGAATCAGGTTCGTTCCACCATCCGTGAAGATGCAGCACAGAGGCCGGGCGCTCTTCTCTCAAGACTCCTTGAATGTTCTCCGGGTTGGTCCAAGTGCACGGAACTCTGGCAGTCGCCTGTTCAAGCATGTCGTCGTAGTTCAACGTGGCCGTCAAACCCGGAATAGAGTGGATCGCCTTCAGAACTTCGGGGTCGGACGGCCTCAAAGTGCCGATCGTGTCCTTTAGCCAGCCAAGGTAGGTCCCATGGCTCCTGCTCCTCAGCCGGGAACTCACGAGTTCGGCAACTCCTATCACCGCCTCCACGTCAGTTGCCTCCAAGCGGGAACTTAGCTCCGAAAGCTCATCCTCCTCCAGGAGGCCGAGGTCCACGCAGTGCTTCAATCCGTGACCGATCAATCCTGTCCAAGTAGCCACCTTGAACCCTTCCACCTCGCGATTCTGGCAGGCAGCGACCGAAACGCCGGTCCCGGTGACCGTAACGACCAAGCCCTTGCGGAGATCAGTCTTCAGCTTCCCTATCAGCGTTTCCCTGTCCATTCCCTCAGCCAGAGGGAAAATGAACGATTGCCTCCGTGACAGCAACAAATAGTGTTCGGAAGCTCACTTCGCCCTTGAGGAGACAGGCCTCGCGGTTCCCGCGCATCCTGCTGCGGGTCTGAAAGGAGTCTCATCGCGAAAGGCGTCAGGTCTCAGATTTCAACAACTCGGCATCCCGGGTGCCAGCTTCGAAGATGTCTCCTTTAGCGGAGCCACCATCTCCGGCGCGAATTGCTCGGCCTCAGCATCGAAAACGCCTGCTACGACCGGATGACCATCGAGGATATCCTCGTGACGGAGCTGCTACGGGTTTACCGCGAGTTCCAGTCGGAAGGATCGGACGACTCCGTCACAGCGCCTTGATCGCATCCATGATGCGGTCGGCGATGTGCTGGTAGCCGTGCTTGCCCTTCGCGGTGGCCAGTTCTTCCTCCGTGAGCCGGATCGGCGGACCGATGCGCAGGGATATCTGCTTGAAGCGGATCCGGCTCGACCCCCGCGGCAAGGCTTCACGCGCGTCCACGATGCGGATGGGTTGGATCACCGCATTCGACTTCACTGCGATGAGGCCGACGCCCGGCTGGGCCACTCCCATATTGCCATCAAGGCTGCGTTCGCCTTCCGGAAAAACCAGCACGCGCTTGCCCGAGCCCAGCAACTTGATGATCGCTTTCAGACTGGTCATGTCCGGCCGGTCCTGATCGACCGGAATCGAGTTCCAGGCAAGGTAGATCCACTTGAGCAGCGCCCCCTTCATCAGAGTCTTGCGGGCGAGATAGAACATCTCGTCGTGGTACAAGGTACCGATCAGGGGCGGATCAAGGAAGCTCTCGTGATTCGAAGCGATCAAGACCGCGCCCTCCCGGACGAGGTTCTCACGGCCGACGACCTTCAGGCCGAAAAGCGACCGGTACGCGCTGCCGAAAAGCGTCCAACCGAACCAATAAACCCAACGCATGTCCGTCGTTTGTTAGAGCCCCGGTTCCTCCCCGTCCGGCGGGATCGGGAATCCTTGGCTCGCGAGAATGTCCAAAGCAGCCTTCACGCCGGTTTCGATGGTATGACCGGAGGTGTCGAGAATGGCAGCGCCCTCCGCGATCTTCAGCGGCGCGGTCTCGCGGCGGCTGTCCGCATGGTCGCGGGCGGCCACCGAATCCACCTCCCCGATCTCCTCGCGGCGCGCCTCGCGCACGTTGGGATCGGCATCCATGTAGATCTTGTAAGGCGTTTCCGGGAAAACCACCGAGCCGATGTCGCGTCCTTCCATTACCACGTCGCCAAGCTTGAGGTAGTCGCGCTGGAGCGAAACCAGACATTCGCGGACCTCCGGCACGGCGGCAACCGCGGACACGCTGGCGTTCACTTCCTCGCTCCGCAGTTCATCACCGGGATCCACGCCATCGATCCGCACGGTCGAGGAAAGGCCGTCCACGCCGCACTCCACCTCCATGTTGCGGAGGGCTTCGATGACCGCGGCGCGGTCGTGGGGATCGATGCCCTGCTGGAGCACCTTCCAGGTCACGGCGCGATACATGGCTCCGGAATTCACCATGATCAGCCCGAGGCGCTTCGAAAGAATGCGCGCGAGCGTGCTCTTGCCGGAAGCGGCAGGTCCGTCGATGGCGATGGCGCGATGCAGGATCATGGAGCGACCGGAACGGTAGGAAGATCGTAGTCGGCCTCCGACTTGCTCCCGGCAAGCACCGCCGCGAGTTGCTTGGCGAAGCCGGGATAGGAGGTGTTCACGCAGGCGGTGTTGCGCACCACCGTCTCGCCTTCGGCGAACAGCCCGGCGATCGCGAAGGCCATGGCAATGCGGTGGTCGCCGTGGCTTTCCACCGTGGCGGCATGAAGCGGATGGCCGCCGGTGATCTCCATCCCGTCCTCGAACTCCTCCACTTGCCCGCCCATCGCGCGCAGGTTATTGACCACCGTGGTAATCCGGTCGGTCTCCTTGACCCGGAGCTCCTTCGCATTTCTTATAACTGTCTTACCCTCAGCGAGTGATGCAGCAACGGCGATTACCGGAATCTCGTCGATCAGGTTGGGAATTTCCACCTTGAGCAGTTCAGTCCCGGTAAGCTTGCCCCCACGGATCTCGACATCGCCAATCGGTTCCCCGTCGTCGCTGGACAGCACGGTGCGGGTGATCTTCGCGCCCATGCGCTCGATCACGTCGAGCACCGCGGTACGGGTGGGATTCAGGCCGACGTTCTTGATCACCAGGCGCGAGCCCGGCAGCGCCGCTGCGGCCACCACCCAGAAGGCGGCACTCGAAATGTCTCCCGGCACGCGGAAGTCGCGGGCCTGCGGGACTTGTCCGCCCTCGATGGAAATCGCCTGGCCTTCAGTCTGCACCTTCACGCCGAAGGACTCGAGCATCCGCTCGGTGTGGTCGCGGGTATCGGCAGGCTGCACCGCGGTCGTCGTGCCCTCGCAAAACATCCCGGCCAGAAGCACCGCGCTCTTCACCTGCGCACTCGCGACGGGCAACTCATAGCGGATCGGCTGGAGCTTCGTGCCGTGGATCTTCAGCGGCGCGCAGCCCGGCTTCTCGCCTAGGCAGTCGATCTTCGCCCCCATCTTCCCGAGCGGATCGGTGATGCGCCCCATCGGCCGGCCGGACAACGATTCATCTCCGAAGAGTTCGCAGTCGAACGGCTGGCCCGCGAAAAGCCCCGCCAGCAGACGCATGCCGGTGCCGGAATTCCCGCAATCGATCGGCTTGGCCGGAGCGGAAAGCTGCATCTTGCGGCCATGGATCCGCATCGATGTCGGGCCGAATCCCGGCATCTCCTCCAGCACCTCGACCTCCACGCCGCAGGCCATCATCGCGCCCAGCGTGTTAAGGCAATCCTCGCTCGGCAGGAAATTGCGGACCGTCGAAATCCCGTCGGCCAGACCGGCGATCATCGCCGCGCGGTGGGACATGCTCTTGTCGCCGGGCACCGGGAAGGCGGCATCCAGCTTCTGAATCGATCGGACTCGGAACTCGCTCATGGAAAATCGTTTCTGGCGGCGGTGAGGGAGGCGTCCCGGGCTTGTTTCGCGTCCTCCAACCAGCGGCGCAGGGCTTCTTGCTCGCCCGCTTCCAGCATGGCAAGCATTTCACTCATCTCCTTGATGCCATGACTCAAGACGCCGCGGAGGGCATCGCGGTTCTCGGTCACGATCTCCGCCCACATCGCGGGATCGCCACCCGCGACGCGGGTGGTATCGCGCAGTCCCCCGCCCCCGAACTGCCCGTCGGCGGGATTCTCCAGCGCGACCTTGGCCGCCGCAGCGGCCATGAGATGCGGGAAGTGGCTGATCCGGGCGACCAGCGCGTCGTGAGCTTCTGCCGCCATCCAGGAAACCCGGCACCCTGCCGCCTCCCAGAAGCGCTGCAGCCGGGCCGCCCAAGGGTCGCCCACCTGCTCGTCATCGGTCAGGAGGCAGGCCGCACCCTCCGCCGCCCCGATCCCGGTCAGCTCGGAGCCCGCCATCGGATGGCTCCCGATGAAGCGGCCCTTGGAGCGTTCGAGGATCGGCCGCAGGCAACGGTGGGGCGCAACCTTCACGCTGCCGACGTCCGTGATCAGAGCTTCCGACGAAAGCCCCGCCGATTGCGCGGCCAGCAGCACTGTGGCCATCGCCCCCACCGGGGTGGAAAGAACCACCAGGTCCGCACCTTCGAGCGCCGCAGCAAGTTGTTCGGTGGCTCCGGGGATTCCCCGCTCGCGTGCGGTGTCCACAGTCGCCGCGCGCCGCGCCCACAGCGCCACCGGGAGATCCGGGAAGCGCTCCCTCAAGGCCAGCGCGAGCGAGCCCCCGAGGAGCCCGCCGCCGAGAACGGCCACCTTGCTGAAATCCATGTCGGTCTCCGGGAATGAAGGAGCCGGACCCTGTCCGGGACCGGCTCCTCGAAATCAAATGGTGCGGAATCGCGGCGATCTCAGGGAACCCGGAAATGCTTCTTCTCCGACGCCGGATAGGTCGGATCCGCCACCAGGCGACCGCTCGGAATTCCCTTCACGTCGATGATCTTGTTGTTGAAGGGGCTGAAGACGAACCCGGGCTTGCCGGGGACTGGCTTCGCCACGCGGATCTCGGCCTTGGCCTCTTCCGGCTTCTTCGCGGGGGTCTTGTCCGCATCCGGATTGCCGGGCGGCGTGTCCTGCGCGGCCTGCTGGCCCTCGGATTGCTTCTCCTTGGCAGCCAGTTCCTCGGCTTCCTTCTTCTTCTTTTCGCGTTGCTCCGCGATCTTCTGCTTCTCTTCCTCGGTCTGCTTGTTCACCGCGGGATCGACCGGTGCCTGCGGCGGCGGCTCGACGTAAGGGGTGCAGGAAGCCGCCAGGAACAAGGCGGCGGAGGCCGGGAGAATCAATCGGAGCTTCATGGTGCTAGGGATAGGCTCCGCAACCGGACCTGACCGGAGGCCGCGGAAAGCGAAGGAAGATTGTAGCAGCGCCCTCCCCGCGTCAAGCCGTGGCCTTGACCGTGCTTGCAAATGGCCACCCGCCATGACTGCCTCTCCCCCCGTTCCCCATGAGAAGTCCCGGTGCGCCCCACGACGATTGCCTGCGAACCCGCGGGGTGATTCTTAGAAAGCTCGAAAACGGCCTGCACGAGGCCTCCCTACCCAACGGCAAGCGCGTGATCTGCCACCTCTCGAAGGAACTCGCCGCCGCCCCGCCCGAACTGCCGGACGAAACCGTGGTGATCCTCGAACTCAGCCCCTTCGATCTCGACCGCGCGCGGATCTCCGCAGTGGTACGGATTGGACCCTGAAGAAGTCTCGGCGACTTCTGTCGGCTCTCCAGAACATCCCTCCCTCCGAGGCTTGCAAGGAGGACAATTCGTCCATCAGGGCAAAAATGAAGCGGCCCGATCGATTAGCCTCCGGAAAAACCCAAAAACCGGGAAGACTCTTCAATCGGGCCGCCTACTATTGTCGCGACACCGAAGGATTACCAGCGACCAGCCGCCCCGTCAAGACTTTTCGGGAAATTTTCTTCGGGAATTTTCAGGCGACCTTAAGGAAAGGCGTGCTGCCACCTTTCCCCTTGGCCGATTCGGCGGCGTTCCCTTAG
>CBFGPU010000215.1:0-5647 GCA_965650715.1 uncultured Haloferula sp.
TCGTTTTGGCCGTGGTCACGTAGCCGCCGTCGAGGCTCACGCCCCAATCGCTCACCCGGCCGCGGAAGGCCCAGATGAAAAGGATGTGCGTGAGCTCGTGGCCGAGCACGTACAGATAAAGGAAGAAGGACCTCAGCAGGCCCGAGAAGAACCAGCCCGTCATCAGCACCACGCCGGTCGCGAAGTACCAGAAGGCCGGCATCTTCCAGAAACCGTGATCGAGCGTAGCGTTCGAGAACTGCGAGAAGAAGGTCCAGGAGGTGATCCAGCAGAAGGGCAGCAGAAGAAAACCGAGCACCCAGCGGCCCATGCGCGTCGCAACACGCGGAGGCGGCTCCATGTAGCCCGCCGTCGCCGAGAAGGACGCGCGGATGTTCTTGAACTCGCGCTGGTTCAGCCGGCGGTTCACGCGCTCATGCGCGCGGGCGTTTGCACGGCTGATCGCCTCCGTAAAGCTCTGGCGCCGACGGGCACGGTTGCCGCCGGTGGTGGTCGAGCCGAGCCGGATCTGCTTCTTGGGGGTCCTCGCCATGGCGCGGACCTCGATTACTTTGGTTTTCTTAATGAATCAAGCGTGATCGCTGTTCATACGATCTTGAGGCGGGCGAGGTCCTGGGTATCGACCAAGCCGACCGCCATGCCCTCGTCATCCAGCACCACGACATCATCAACCCTATGAGATCCAATCGTTTGCAATGCTTCCACGGCCAGGGAAGAGGCGCTCACGCTGATCGGGTGGCGGGTCATGAAATCCGCCACCGGCTTGTCCCCCACCAAGGGATCGCTCTGGTAGCAGCGGGCAAAATCGCCATGCGTGAAGATTCCCGCCAAACGACCGTCCTGCTCGGTCACGACGCAGGCACCCGCCCGGGCGGAGGACATCGCGACCAGCGCATCGCGGACCGAGGAGGCCAGGGGCACGGAGGCGAGTTGGTCGCCGGCGCGCATGATATCGGAGACGCGGGTGAGCAGGGCCCGGCCGAGCGCGCCGCCGGGGTGATAGCGGGCGAATTGCTCCTCGGTGAAGCCGCGCGCCTCCAGCAGCACCATGGCCAATGCATCTCCCATCACCAGCATGGCGGTGGAGGACGAAGTGGGGGCAAGGTTCAGCGGACAGGCCTCGCGATCGACGGAAGTGTCGAGCACCACGTCGCTATGCTCGGCAAGAGTTGAACGCGGATTCCCCGTCAACGCGATCAAACCGACATCGAAGCGCTTCACGTGGGGCAGGAGATCGAGCAGCTCGACGGTCTCGCCCGAGTAGGAAAGCAGGAGCACGGCATCGCCGTCCGAGACGAGCCCGAGATCGCCGTGAAGGGCGTTCTGGGAATTCAGCACCACGGCGGTCGCGCCCGTGGAGTTCAGGGTTGCCGCGATCTTGTGGCCGATATTGCCCGACTTGCCGATGCCCACCACCACGATCTTGCCGCGGCGGTCGAGCGTCTCATGAAGGATCTCGACGGCGCGCGCGAAGCCATCCTCAAGCCGGTTCGCCATCCGCTGGAGGGCGCCGGTTTCGATCTCGATGACTTGCCGCGCTTTGGCCAGGAAATCCATGCGCGGAGCATGAGCGGGCGGGAGTCTCAGGGGAAACGAGAAATTGCCGGATCCTGATCCGGCCAAACGGTTCAAAGCCTCGGGTCCACCGGCTCGCTTTCCATCGCCAGCACCGCCAGCACGCATTCATGCACCTCTCTCAGGGGGCGACGGGCGACGAAGCGGGAGAGTGCCTCCAGGCCGAGGGCGAATTCGCGCTCGGCCATCGAGCGCTTGTGGCCGAGGCCGCGATCCCTCAGACGGGCGAGATGTTCGGGATGATCGTATTCCGGGCCGTAGATGATGCGCAGGTACTCGCGGCCACGGCATTTCACCGCGGGCTGGATCAAGCCACGCGGACCCTTCGCGATGAAGTCGCGAGGCTTCACCACCATGCCTTCGCCGCCGGCAGCCGTAAGCTCCTCCCACCACCGGACGGCCATCGCCACCGCTGCCTCGTCGGCCAAAGGAACTTCACGCCAGCGGGTAGCCTGGAAGAGATCGGGGTCGGCGACATTCAGGCGCTCCGCAAGGGTCATGTGCCAGATGTGATCCCGCCCGGCGAAGGTCGTTCCCTCGCCTGCCAGGAAATGGAATGGCGCGAGCTTCAAGCCTTCCAGCCCTTCGACCTCCCAGCAGTAGTGCCGGTAGGCTTCGCGATAGCGATCCAGCATCGCGAGCCGGGAGGCATTGCGGTCCGACATCGACGCAAGGTTCTTCCGAGCCTCCGCCTCCAGCATTGGATTGCCAGCGACACTCACGGCGGTGGCGACAGAGGTCGCATGGGCAATGCCCGCGGCTCCCACCGCCGCATACTGCGATTGCAGCAGTTCCATCGCCTTCGCCGACCAGGGCATCAGCTCGCAATCCAGGCAAAGCCAATCCGTCGCAAGTTCCTCCCAGAGGCCGGAGACCTCCAGTGCCGCGGCCAGACGGTCCAGCAAGGCATGCTCGATGGACGGGTCATTGAAAAAAGGTCTGCCCGTCCGCGTGTAGATGACGCCAAGGCGTTCCTGCTTCAGGCCGAACCGAGTCACGGCAAGTGCGGGATCGCGACAGACCACCGCGACGGACCGCGACCCCATGTGCTTCTCCTCGCAAATGACGGTGCCCACCTCCTGCCCCCGGAAGTAATCGAAGGCTTCCTCCGGCCGCTCCAGCCAGCCGTCCTGCTTGCTGGTGCCGCAGGGCGACATGGTCGGTGGCAGATACACCAGCCAGCGCGGATCGACCGAGAAGCGGCTCATCACCTCCAGGGCGGCGAGCACGTTCTCCTCTTTCACGGTGATCGCCGGACGCAACGCGGTATCGATGAAGCGTTTGCCGCGGAGATCGTCGAGATCAAGAAGGCGGTCGTGCGCGAGTTGGGCATCCGGGCCGCTTTCGGGAAGCAGCGGCCGGACCGGCTCGGCGTACGTGCGCAAGGCAGGAACGGCCACTGTTTCCAGCTCCGGGTAACGCAGGGCGGTCAGGGCACCGCCGAAGCAACAACCGGTGTCGATGTTCACCGTGTGGTTGAGCCAACGCGGGGCGGCGAAGGGGGTGTGCCCGTACACCACCAGCGCCTTGCCGCGGTAGTCGCGGGCCCAATCGAGCCGCTCGGGCAAGTCATATTCATCGCGCTCGCCGGTGGTTTCGCCGTAGAGGCAGAACTCGCGCACCTTGCCCGAACCCCGGCCTTACATCTCTTCCTTCAGGCCGGCGTGAGCCACTACCAGCTTGCCATCGTCAAAAACATAGTGACTCACCAGCCCATCGAGGAACTCCGTGAGATCGCGGCGGTCGATGGGGTCCGCTTCGAGCTGTGCCACCGTTTCCGCCAGACCGTGGGTGAGCTGTACGTGCTTGCCGTTCAGCCAGCGCAGGAACTTCGTGTCGTGATTGCCCGGCACGCAGATCGCGTTGCCCGCCTTCACGGAAGCCATCGCGAGACGCAACACGTTCGGCGAGTCCGGGCCGCGGTCCACGAGATCGCCGACGAAGACGAGCCGCCGTCCCTCGGGATGCGACACGACGTGCTCGCTCGCGGAATAGCCGAGCTTCTCGATCAAACCAAGCAACTCCTCGTAGCAACCGTGGACATCGCCAACGATGTCGAACGGACCATGGTCCTGCTTGCGGTTGTTCCAAAGCGGCTCGCGCTCGATTCCTTCGACCGCATCGACCTCCTCCTGGCTCTTGAAGAAGACGATGGTGCGGAAGCCCTGTGTCTTCAGGTTGCGCAGCCCCTGGCGCAGCAGCGCCGATTGACGCTTCACCACGTTCGGCCCGAAGTTCCGGTCGGCGCGCGTGGCATTGCGTTCGTGGCAAACGCTTTCCGGAATCTTGAAAACCAGTGCGGCCGGCAGGAAATGGTACTCGCGCGCCAGCGCCACCAGAGTGGCGCGTGCCGCCGCATCCACGTTGGTGGCATCCACTACCGTCAACCGGCCAAGCGCAAGGCGCTGCCGCACGATGAAATGCAAAAGCTCGAATGCCTGCGCGCTGACCGTCTGGTCGTTCTCGTCGTCGGAAACGATGCCGCGGCATGCATCCGAGGAGACGATCTCCGTGGCCTTGAAGTGCCTCCGCGCGAACGTGGACTTCCCCGACCCGGAAGGTCCGACGAGGAGAACAAGCGAGAGCTCTGGAAGGCGGAGGGTCATTTTCAACTGTTTCTCGCGAATACCGCCATCTGGCTCGGCGCGCCGTGTTCCGCATGCTCTTCGCCCAACGGCTCGAACGCGACGGCATAGCCGTGCGTTCCCGCGACCCGCGACGCCCAATCCCGGAACTCCGCGCGCGTCCACTCGAAGCGGTGATCCGCGTGACGCATGGCGCCGGGCTTCATCCCTTCAAAGAGCACGTTATACTCGCGGTTGGGCGTCGTCACGATGACCGTGCGCGGCGCGGCATCGGCGAAAACGACTTCCTCCAGCGAATCGAGCCGGTCGGCATCGAGGTGCTCGATGACCTCCACCAGCGCGGCGACATCGTAGCCGCGCAAGCGCGAGTCACGATAGACGAGCGAGCCGAGGAATATCTCCACCCTGCCCTGCCGCTTGAAGGGCGGAATGCGCTCCATCCTCTCGTGCGCGATTTCCAGCACGCGGCTGGAAACGTCCATCCCGATGATCTTCGGAATCTTCGTTTGATGTAGCAGGCGGCGCAGCAGTTTGCCTTCGCCGCAACCGAGATCGATGACCGAGGCGGGCTGCAAGCTCGCGATGAGATCCGCCACCCGGTCGAGACGCTGCTCGTGCAGCGAGAGCTTCTTCTCGACCTCAGGCTCCTTCGCCTCATCCACTGCTCGGGCGGCTTCTTCATCGCCCTCTCCCTCCGGCTCCGGCACAAGCCGTTCCAGCGCCTCGCGGGCCAGACGCGCCTGATACTTCAGATAGCGCCGCACGATCCAGTCCTTCTCCGGGTGATCCGTGAGCCAGCCCTCGCCCTTGGCAAGCAGCTTGTCGATCTCCTCGCGGCCGACCCAGTAGTGCTTGGCGCGATCGAGCGCCCCGATGAGCACGAAGAGATGCTTCAGCAAGACATGAAGCCGCGTGGTGGCCCGCAAGACCAGATGATGGTAGCGGCTCCCGTCCCACGACGGGAATGCGGGATCCAAGGGCAAGCGGTGCATCTCGACCGTGTAGCCGAGAGGTTCGAAAAGCCGCTTCAAGATCTCACCGTCCCCCGCCGGCACGACCGGCAGCACGACCTCGAGATCCATCGGGCGGTCCACCAACTCCGGGCGCTTGGTGCAGCGCCCGTTGAGCGCCGTGCCGTATGCCCGCGCGATCGCCACCGAAAGGAAGGACGATGCCGCATAGGGCCGGTCGTTCACGTACTGACCGAGCGCCCATCCGCCCTGCCGCGCACCCGCGGAACGCACCATGTCGATCGGATCCACCTCGACCAGCAGCACCGCCGTACATTCGGCTTCGCCGACGACGGGATAGAACACCGTGCCCTTGCCGAACGCCAGTTCCACCTCGTGACAACGGGCCGGATGCTTGTGCAGCAAGTGGCCGAGGTCCGTGGCTTCGGGGCTACGGTTGGTGATGGATAGCAACAAGGTCCGGTCGGTCTAACCGGAATCCGGCATCCGGGCAAGTTCACAGCGGGATCAATTGCC
>CBFGPU010000216.1:0-5643 GCA_965650715.1 uncultured Haloferula sp.
AAGGCCGCTACCACGCTCCGCGCGAACTCCAGAAGCACTCCCGAATCATGGCTTACGATCTCATTGTCATCGGCGGTGGCCCTGCCGGCTACGTCGCCGCCATCCGCGCCGCCCAACTCGGCAAAAAAGTCGCCTGTGTGGAGGCGGACCGCGCCGGCGGCACCTGCCTGAACTGGGGTTGCATCCCGACCAAGGCACTGCTGAAGAACGCGGAGCTTTTCCACACCCTTTCCCACCGCGCCAAGGAATTCGGCTTCTCCTTCGACAATCTCCAGTACGATTGGTCCGCCGTGATCGGCCGCTCCCGGAAGGTGTCCGACCGGCTCGCCGGGGGCATCGAGTTCCTCTTCAAGAAGAACAAAGTGGATTACATCCGGGGCTTCGGAGCCATCGCCGCGCCTGGCAAGGTGGAAGTCACCGCCGCGGACGGCGCGAAAACCACCGTGGAGGCCAAGCACATCATCATTGCCACCGGTGCCAAGTCGCGCCCGCTGCCCCCGCTGCCCTTCAATGGCACCACCGTCATCGGTTCGAAGGAAGCGATGGTCCTCGGAAAGCAGCCGAAGAGCATGATCATCATCGGGGCCGGTGCCATCGGCGTGGAGTTCGCTTACGTTTACAACGCCTTCGGCACCAAGGTGACCCTCGTCGAAATGCTGCCGCGCCTGGTACCGGTGGAGGATGACGAGGTGGGCGACGCGCTGGAGAAGTCCTTCACCAAGCAGGGCATCCGCTGTCTCGCGAACCACAAGATCACCAAGACCGAGGACAAGGGCACCCACGTCGAGGTCACCGTCGAAGGTGCCAAGGAAAACGGCGTGCTCACCGCGGATGTCGTGCTCGTCGCCATCGGCGTCCAGCCCGTGCTGCCGGGCCCCGGCGGCGTGCAACCCGAGCTCACCGAGCGTGGCTTCGTGAAGATCGGCGACCGCTACGAGACCTCGATCCCCGGTGTCTATGCCATCGGCGATGTCAGCGGCCCGCCGCTTCTCGCGCACACGGCCTCCTTCGAGGCGATCCAGTGTGTCGAGGGCCTCTACGTGGAAGGCCACGTGCCGCGCAAGGTGACGGTCTTCCCGGGCTGCACCTACTGCCACCCGCAGATCGCCTCCGTCGGCAAAACCGAGCGGGCGCTCAAGGAGGAGGGCATCGAATACAAGGTCGGCAAGATCCCCTTCGTCGCCATCGGCAAGGCCATCGCCTCCGGCGAGCCCGACGGTTTCGCGAAGCTCCTCTACGGCAAGAAACACGGCGAACTGCTCGGCGCGCACATCATCGGTGAAAACGCCACCGAGCTGATCGCTGAAATGGGACTGGCTCTGGATCAGGAGCTGACCGCGGACGAGATCCACGCCACGATCCACGCCCATCCGACGATGAGCGAGGTGATCCACGAAGCGACGCTGGCCGCGGACGGCCACGCGATCCACTTCTGAAGCAGGCTTCGGCGCGGGATGGCGTCGCCCGCCGTCCCGCGCCTCTTGCTTGCCCCAAATTTTACCCCTGGGTGGGATGAACGCTTGGTTTTACGCGAAGGACGGCCAGAGGAACGGCCCGGTAAGTCTGGATGAGATGATCCGGCTCCGCGGAACCGGCACGCTGGGGCCCCGGGATCTCGTCTGGTGCGAGGGCATGAGCGAATGGAGAGCGGCGGAAGAGGTCCCCGGTCTGGTACCGCCACCGCCCTCGCCGGTCCCCGCTGCGTCCCCGCCGGTTCCTCCCCAGCCGCTCAACCCGTATCAAGCGCCTGCCCACTCATGGGTCGAACCGGCCCGCACCGATGGCGAGATCGTTCCCGGCAGCGATCCCCTGCAACCTGGCGAGTGCATCCGCCGTGCCTTCGAGCTGACCAAGCGGCACTTCTGGTTCCTTTTCCTTTCCGGACTCTTGTATCTGGTCCTGCAGGGCTCGTCGGAAGCGCTCACGACAGCCTTGGGCCGGCCTTTCGGAACCGCCGCGATCGATACCGGCAAGGGTGAAGTCACCCCCATGGCGGGAGCCGTCTGGGTTGTCGTGTCGTTCGTCCAGTTCACGGTGGAAGTTTTCCTGAATCTGGGTCTGGCCCGCATCGGTCTTAATATCGTGTCCGGTAAGCCTGCCAATTACGGCATGCTATTCAGTGGAGCCTCCAAGTTGCCGGCCGGAGTCGCGGCGTACCTCCTTTATATGCTGATGGTGATGGGCGGATTGATCCTCTTGGTCGTCCCGGGCATCTATCTGGCCCTTCGTTTCGGACAATTCACGAACGCCATCGTGGATAAGGATCTGGGAGCGATCGAGGCGCTCAAATACAGCTCCCGCATCACCCAAGGGCAGAAGGGCAATCTCCTGCTCCTGGGCTTGCTCTGCGTCCTGATCGTGATCGGCGGCGTTCTTGCACTTGTGGTGGGTCTCGGATTCGCCCTGCCCTTGGTGTCCCTCGCTTTCTACATTTCCTACCGCTGGATGCAGTACGGCCGCGCCGCGGTGCGGGACTGAACAAGAACGCCCGGAGTTTCCCCCCGGGCGCACTTGCAGGATTGTGGATCGCTCGGGGCTTACTCGCCGTCCTTCTTTTCGGCCTCGGCCGGTTCTTCCGCCTTCGCTTCGACCGGCTTCGATTCCTTCGCCTGGGTGGCGATCTTGGCGATATCGGCGGCGGGCAGGACCACCGGGTTGACTTGGATCTGGCCGCCGCGGGCGGAACCGCCCTTGCCTTGGCGCAGGACGGAAATGCCGAGCAGCTTGCCGTTCGCGAGGAAGACCGGGCAGCCCACCGAATCCGTGGGCACGCGGTAGAAGGTGCGCGGCTTGGTGGTCATGCCGGTGATCTCCGAGCTGAGCAGGCTCGGCTCGCGGTTGAGCGCTTCATCCAGGCGGCCGAGCGCGACACATTCGTCGAGGAGCTGGCCCGGTGCGGAATCCGCGAGGTCGATGGCCTTGAACTCGACGCCCTTGGCTTCCTCGCTCTCGGAGCGGACCTTGATGAAGGCGAGACCGAGGTCCTCGTCCTTCAACACCAGATCGGCGGGAACTTCCGAGCCGTCGGCGGTGATGACCTTCACTTCCTTGATCTCGGAGCTGGCCTTCAGCTTGATCGGACCCTGCGGGGTGGGGATCGTCTGGCCGTCCACCATCGAGGATTTGTCGAGGCCGCCGAGGGCGGTCACAATCAGTCCGGAGGCATCCACCACCGTGCCGGTCACCTCGCTCTTGTCTTCCTTCTCCTGGGCGGCGAGGGCCGACTTGATCTGGGCGGGCACGTCGCCCTCGGCGGACATGCTGGTCTTGGCCAGCACGGAGAGCCATACGACGGCCTCGCCGTGGGTGGAGGAGAGCTTCTTGGCGGTGTCGCGGAATTCGGCGGTCGAGGCGGAGGCCAGGGCGGTGGTCGCCGCGAGGGCGAGGGTCAGGTTGCGGATCATGTTGGTGGGAAAGGTAATTACGATGAATCTAGTATTAAAGGCGGCGGCGGGCGGTTACCAGCGCGGTTCGATCTCCAGGAAATAGGTGCGTGGCCCGCGGCGGATGCCGAACACCACGCTCCGCGGCTTCGTCTCGCGCAGGGAGTTCAGCTTCGCCTTGAGCGCGGCGATGTCGTTTACCTCGTCGCCACCGATGGTCAGGATGATGTCCTCCGGTGCCAGCCCGCCCAGGGCGGCCCAGCCGCTGGGCTCGACCTTCAGCACCGAGACCCCGGCGGGATCCTCGTCCTGCTGCTCCTTGGCGCGGTCGCGCTGGGAGGTGGAAAGCTGGCGTGCGGTAAACTCGAAAAGCTCGTCCTTGTGTTCGGTCAGCTCGCTGTCGTCGATCGGGCGCGGGGCGAGCGTCACGGTCCACTTCTGCGGCTGGCCCTCGCGGACGCCTTCCAGTTCGATGGTGGCGTCCGCAGGGTAGGCGAGGATCAGTTCGGGAAGCACCTCCGCGTCTTCAGGCCTGCGGGCATTGATCACCTTGCCATCGAGCTTCAGAAGCAGATCGCCTTCCTTGAGGCCGGACTTTTCCGCCGGGGAATCCGGTGCCAGCGCGGTCACGCGGACGCCCTTCTTGCCCGGGATGCCGAGCGCTGTCGCGAGATCATCCGTGATCACCTGGGTGGTCGCACCCATCCATGCCTTCTCGGCCAGACGGGGCCGCACGGGATCCTTCGGCGTGCCGACCTTGACCACGGTCGCGAGTTGCTCGCGGTCCCGTTCGAATTCGACCAAAACCGGCCTCGGCTCGCTGGCACCTTGGGTCAGTTCCCGGGTGATTTTTTCCAGATCCTCGCGGGTCTTCACCGGCTTCCCGCCCACCCGCACGATCACGTCGGTGGCGCGCAGCGGCGGCTTGGCTTCGGAGGAAGGGCCGCCGGGGCGCACGGTATCGACCAGCACGCCATCCTTGGTATCGCGGAATTTTTCGAGCGCGGAAACTTTCGTGAAATCGCGCGCGGTGAGGCCCCAGGGCCGGAGCTCGTCTTCCTTGCCCATGTTCGGCTCGCGCTGGAGCGTGGTCAGCTCCCAGGTCTGCGGCTTGCCGTCGCGAGTGCCCGCCAGCGTCACCTTCGTGCCGGGCGCGGTGCCGAGCACCATCGCGTTGAAGACCGGGAGATCCTCCGCCGCGTGGCAATCCGGGAGCGTGGTGCCATTGTAGCTGGTGATGAAATCGCCGGGCTTGATGCCGGCTTCGGCCGCCGGGCTGCCCTTCCAGATGGAGGCGACCAGCGCGCCTTTCTCCTCCGCCATACTGCGCAAGAGCGGTTGCACTTCGAGGCCGATCCAACTGCGGGTCACGCTGCCCTTTTCGATCAGCTCGGCGGCGACCTTCTTCGCGAGGTTCGAGGGAATGGCACCGCCCAGGCTGGCGATGCCCACTTCATTCACCCCGACGATTTCGCCCGCGGGGTTGACGAGCGGGCCGCCGCTGTTGCCGGGATAGATCACGGCATCGTGCCCGATCCACCGGACCAGCTCGCCGACGGTCTCGCCATCGAGCGTGAGGGAGATCTGGTGCTTCGGCACGATCATCTCGGTATTCGCGACGATGCCGCGGGTGATCGATTGCGAGAGGCCGCCGGGACTACCCATGGCGAGCACCGTGTCGCCGACCTTGAGCTTGTCGGAATCGCCGAAGGAAGCGACCGCCAGCGGCTGGTCCTTCAGGCGGCGGGTGGAGAGATCGAGCTTTAGCACCGCGAGGTCGGAGAGGGCGTCGGTGCCGACGAGGGTGGCGTCGATTTCCTCGCGGTTGGAGAGCGAGCAAACGAAGCGGGTGCCGCGGCCGGCGACGTGATGGTTGGTGAGCACATGCCCCTCCGCCGAAATGATCGCGCCGCTGCCGCTGCCCTGCATCTTGCGCATGCGGCCGTCCATGCCCTCTTCCATGACGACGTAGATCCGCACCAGCGCGGGGTACATCTTGCGGATGGCGTCCGCGACCTCCACGGCTGGCGGCGCGGTGGCCGTGGCCTCGGCATGGAGCGGCTGGGCGGTCGTGAGGGCGAGGAGGAGCAGGGCGGCGCGGCAGGAAGGTGAGGTCATCGGGATTCGTAGTGCGCCGGGAAGCGGCCTGCCTCCGGCTCCTTGTTCAATATTTCCGGATCGCTCCGGTCGCGGCGACAGCAAAAGGGCGGGAAGAGCCCTGCTCTTTCCGCCCCGGAATGCCTGTTCGATGGAGGCTCAG
>CBFGPU010000217.1:0-5640 GCA_965650715.1 uncultured Haloferula sp.
TTCGACTTCACCCAGTCGAGCTCCGACCTGCTGGCGCTGAAGCGGGCGATGAAGAGCGGCGAGCTGTCGCAGGTCGAACCCGGCAAAACCTCGGCGAAGCTCCTGCTGGAAGACGGCACCGAGTATGCCCTGTCGGGCAAGATCCTCTTCTCCGAAGCGTTGGTCGACGAGACCACCGGGATGGTCACGCTCCGCGCGGAATTCCCCAATCCGGAGAAGATCCTGCTTCCCGGCATGTTCGCCCGCGTGCGGGTGGTGCAGGCGGTGAAGGAGAACGTGGTCACCGTGCCGCAACGCGCCGTGACCCGCATGCAAGGCGGTGCCGGCAGCGTGATGGTGATCGACGACTCGAACCACGCGCAGATTCGGATGATCGAGACCGACAATGCCGTGGGCGACAAGTGGGTGGTGGCGTCCGGACTCAAGGCCGGCGAGAAGGTCATCATCGAGGGCCTGCTGAAGGCCCGGCCCGGAGCACCGGTGGTTCCCGAGCCCTTCGTGCCGAAGGCGGATTCCGCCAAGGAGACCGCTGCGAACGGAGGCGACAAGGGCTGACGCCGTGCCATCCCGGACACTCCGGTTTGGAAATTAGAACATAGTCATTAGGCATTCACTACGATGGCCCGCTTCTTCATCGACCGCCCCGTTTTCGCCTGGGTGGTTTCCATCCTCATCGCGCTGCTCGGGATCATCTCGATCACCAAGCTGCCGGTGGCGCAGTATCCGCAGGTCGCGCCGCCCTCGATCTCGATCACGGCGACCTACGCCGGTGCTTCCGCGGAGACGCTGACCGACACCGTGACCTCGGTGATCGAGCAGAACCTCAACGGGATCGACAACCTGCTCTACATGTCGTCCGCGAGCGACGCGAACGGCACGGCGATCATCACGCTCTACTTCAATCCCGGCACCGATCCCGACGTGGCGCAGGTGCAGGTGCAGAACAAGGTGCAGCTCGCGACGCCGAGCCTGCCGCAGACCGTGCAGCAGCAGGGCGTGGTGGTGGCGAAGGCGACGCGGAACTTCATGATGTTCATCGCGCTCTCCACCGACGACGGCAGCATGGATGCGATCGCGCTGGGCAATTACCTTGCCGCGAGCGTGCTCGACCCCATCCGCCGCGTGGAAGGCGTGGGCGAGGTGATCCAGTTCGGCACGCAGTACGCGATGCGCGTCTGGCTCGATCCGGACAAGCTGGTGAGTTTCAAGATGACCCCCGGAGACGTGAACGCCGCCATCCAGGCGCAGAACACCCAGGTGCCGGTCGGCCAGATCGGCTCGCTGCCCGCGACGGAGAACCAGCAGCTCAACGTGATCCTGCAAGGCCGTGCGACGCTGCGCGAGGCGGAGGACTTCCGGAACATCGTGCTGCGCGTGAATACCGACGGCTCGCGCGTTTACCTGCGCGACGTGGCGCGGGTGGAACTGGGTGGCCAGGATTACTCCATCAAGGCACGCATCGACGGCAAGCCGACGGCGGCAGCCGCGGTGAAGCTTTCTCCGACCGCGAACGCGATGGATACCGCGGAGGGCGTGCGCAAGGAGGTGGAGCGCCTGCAGGAATTCTTCCCGCCCGGCGTGAAGGTGATCTACCCGCTGGATACCTCCACCTTCGTGAAGATCTCCGTGGAGGAAGTGCTCAAGACCCTGGTGGAGGCGATCATCCTGGTCTTCCTGGTGATGTATCTCTTCCTCCAGAATTTCCGCGCCACGCTGATTCCCACGCTGGTGGTGCCGGTGGCCCTGTTGGGCACCTGCGGATTGATGGCGGCCTTCGGCTTCTCGATCAACGTGCTGACCATGTTCGGCATGGTGCTCGCGATCGGTATCCTGGTGGACGACGCGATCGTGGTGGTGGAAAACGTTGAGCGCATCATGAGCGAGGAAGGACTTCCCGCGAAGGAGGCGACCCGCAAGGCGATGGGGCAGATCACCGGCGCGCTGATCGGCATCACCCTGGTGCTCACGGCGGTGTTCATCCCGATGGCGTTCTTCGGTGGCTCGGTGGGCACGATCTACCGGCAGTTCACGATGTCGATGGTGTCGTGCATGCTGTTCTCGGTGTTCCTGGCGATGTCGCTCACGCCGGCCTTGTGCGCCACGCTGCTCAAGCAGGTGGACGCCGGACATCACCACGCGAAGGGCGGTTTCTTCGGCTGGTTCAACCGCGCCTTCGAGGCGACCACGAACCGCTACCAAAGGATGGTCGGCGGTTTCCTGAAGCACGCTTGGACGGGCATCGTGGCGCTGGCCGCGGTGTGCGTGCTGGTGGCGGTGCTCTACAAGCGGATGCCTTCCTCCTTCCTGCCGGAAGAGGACCAGGGCTACTTCCTGACTCTGGTCAGCCTGCCGAACGGCGCGACCGACGAGCGCACCGGCGAGGCGCTGGAAAAGATGGAGGAATACTTCGCGAAGCAGCCCGAGATCGAGCACTACTTCACCGTGGCCGGCTTCAGCTTCACCGGCAGGGCCCAGAATTCCGGTCTCGCCTTCCTGCGGCTGAAGCCGTGGGAGGAGCGCGAGGGCAAGGAGCACCGCGTGCAGGAGATCATCAAGCGCGGGATCATGAACCTGGGCGGGATCAAGGACGCGATCGTCTTCCCGCTGAACCCGCCGGCCATCCCGGAGCTGGGCACCTCTTCCGGTTTCGACTTCTGGCTGCAGGATGTGGGCGGCGTGGGTCATGACAAGTTGATGGAGGCGCGTGATCAAATGCTCGGGATGGCGGCGCAGAATCCGGCGCTGATGCAGGTGCGCCCTCAGGGCCTGAACGATGCGGCGCAGATCAAGATCGACCTCGATCAAGACAAGGCCAGCGCACTGGGGGTGTCGCTTGCCGATATCAACCAGACCATGCAGACGGCCTTCGGTTCGGCGTACGTGAACAATTTCGTGAATGGTCCGCGCGTGCAGCGGGTGATCGTGCAACTCGACGCGCAGTTCCGGATGTCGCCCGATGATCTCGGCAAGGTGTGGTTGCGGAACAAGGACAACAAGATGGTGCCGCTTTCCGCCGTCACCACGACGAAGTGGTCCTACGGTTCGCCCCAGCTCCAGCGCTACGACGGCCTGCCCGCCGTGAACATCGTGGGCTCGGCCGCCGCGGGCCGCAGTTCGGGAGATGCAATGGCGGAGATGGAGAAGATGGCGGCGGAGCTTCCGCCGGGGATCGGCTACTCTTGGAGCGGCCAGTCTCTGGAAGAGCAAATCTCGGGCAACCAGGCACCGATGCTTTACGGCGTCTCCATCCTCATCGTGTTCCTCTGTCTGGCGGCGCTCTACGAGAGCTGGTCGATTCCGGTCGCGGTCATCATGGTGGTCCCGCTGGGGATCCTGGGCGCGCTCGCCGCGGTGTCCTTCCGTGACCTGCCGAACGACGTGTATTTCAAGGTGGGCCTGCTCACCACGGTGGGTCTCTCGACCAAGAACGCGATCCTGATCATCGAGTTCGCGCTCGACCTGGAGAAGGCGGGCAAGGGCCTGATCGAGGCGACGCTGGAAGCGGTGAAGCTACGGCTGCGCCCGATCCTGATGACCTCGATGGCCTTCGTGCTCGGGGTGGTGCCGCTGGTGATCAGCACCGGCGCGGGCTCCGCGAGTCAGAATGCGATTGGCACGGGGGTTGCAGGAGGCATGATCTCGGGGACGTTGCTCGCGATCTTCCTGGTGCCTGTGTTCTATGTCGTCGTCCGCAGCATCGTGAACCGTTTTAGTCCTGCCAAAAATCCGGAATCGGAAATACCTTCCCAGCCTCTAACCGGAGACCTCAATCATGCGTAAGCCGCATCTTCTCGCTATCACCCTGCCCGTCCTGTTGGGTTCTTGCAATCTCGAGCCGATGCTCGGGAAGGTCGACTCGCCCGTTCCCGAAAACTATCCCGGAAATTCCGGGGGCGGGGTGTCCGCGGACATCGCTTGGAACAAGTTCATCTCCGATCCGCGGTTGAAGCGGCTGGTCAAGATGTCGTTGGAAAACAACCGCGATCTGCGGGTGGCCGCCCTGAACGTGGAGGCGACGCGGGCCCAGTACGGCATCACTCGCAGCGCGCTGTTTCCCACGGTGAATGTGGCTGCCGCCGGGTCGCGGACCCGCACGCCCTCCACGCTCGGCAACAGCCCGACGGCGGTGGAATCGCGCGGCTACGAGGTCTCCGTCGGCGTGACCAACTACGAGCTCGATATCTTCGGCCGGGTCCGCAGCCAGAGCAACGCGGCGCTCCAGCAGTACTTCGCCAGCGATGCAGCCCGCGTGGGGGTGCAGATCTCCCTGGTGTCCGAGGTGGCCAACGCCTACTTCAACCAGCGTGCCGCGATCGAGCAGATCAATCTCGCCCAGCAGACGCTGGATGCGGTCAGCGAGACCTACGACCTGACGCAGAAGCGCTTCGACGCGGGCGACGTGTCGGAGCTCGACCTGCGCTCGGTGGACATCCAGGTGCAGACGGCGAAGGCACAGCTCGCGGCTTACAAGCAGCGGGTGGCGGAGACGAACAACGCGCTGGCCGTGCTGATCGGCGCCCCCGTCCCCGGTGGATTGCCGGAAGGGCGCTCGCTCGAAGGCGCGCTGGTCTCGGAAGTCCGCGCCGGGGTTTCCTCGGACCTGCTTCGCCGCCGTCCGGACATCCTCGAAGCCGAGCATCAGCTCAAGGCGGCGAATGCGAATATCGGTGCCGCGCGCGCCGCGTTCTTCCCGCGGGTCAGCCTCACCGGCAGTGGTGGCACGGCCAGCCGCAGCCTGGGAGATCTCTTCCAGAGCGGTTCCTCGGCCTGGGCCTTCACCCCGCAGATCAGCGTGCCGATCTTCGACGGCGGTCTGAACAAGGCCAACCTCGACGCCGCTCAGATCCGCAAGCAGATCGAGATCGCGACCTACGAGAAGACGATCCAGACGGCCTTCCGCGAAGTGGCGGACGGGCTTGCCGCGCGCACCGGCTTGGCCGGCCAGATCGAGGCCTATCAAGGCCTGGTCGCGGCGCAAGAGAAGCGTTTCGAGCTTGCCGACGCCCGTTATCGGCAGGGGGTGGACAGCTACTTCGAGGTGCTGTCGGCCCAGCAGGACTTGTTCGACGCGCGCCAGGCGCTGATCCAACTCCGCCTCGCGCGGGCCGTTAATTCCATTGGGCTTTACAAGGCGCTTGGCGGCGGCTGGTAATCCGGGCTAACAGATTTCGAGACGAGGGCGGTCGCGACGATCCGCAGCTTGTGGAGAAGCAGAAGTGCAGGCTCTTTCTGGGAGGGATGAGCCGCTGCTGCCGCTTCCGGGCTGCGGATCCTCCCGGCCGCCCTCTATTTCCGGCTCAGGGATTCTTGGCATAGTGCGAGCCGCCGGGCTCGCCGTGAGGTCTTCTCCACTTCCAATCCACATCGATCGCCGAGCCGTCCGCCGCGAACTTGAAGTCGCTGAAGACGAAAGGGGATGCCGAGGGCCGGACGACGTGCGCGGTCGCGGAATCCTTCCCTTCGACCGAGATGATCCCGACGAAGGTTTCGCGACTGAAATCCTTGGCTGGCGGCGACCATTACATCGAGCCGTCGCGATTGACCCGGATGTAGTCCTGAGTCTCCGCCCAGTAGAGCCCGGGCATTTGCTTAGGCAGCGGCGAGCAGCAACCCTGGCGCGAGGGGCGTGAGGAGACGGCG
>CBFGPU010000218.1:0-5623 GCA_965650715.1 uncultured Haloferula sp.
CGAGTCCCATGAAAACGAACTGTTCGCCATCCATCCGACACGCCCTCTCCCTCGCAGGCGTGTGCCTCACCCTGCCTCTCCTCGCCGGCGCTCCCGCCGGCACGCTTACCGAGGAATTCAACACTGCGGACGCCGACACATCCGGCGGCTTGACCGAGATGGAGTTCTCCACGGCCTATTCGACCGGTCTCTCGCGAGGGAAGCTGAAGAAGCAATTCCGTGCGGCCGATACTGACAAAAGCCGGGATATTTCGCTGGCGGAGTACTTGGCGTTCCGCGCGGCGATGATCCTGAAGAATCCCAATGCCGATCCCTCCCTGAAGTTCGAAGTCGCCGACCTGGACGTGGACGGTTTCCTTTCGCTGCAGGAATTCGCGGTGCTGGTGCCCGGAAAGTCGGCGCTTATCGAGAAGCGCAAGCGCCACCTGATGGCGGATGCCGACAACGACAACCTGGTGACGCTCGACGAGTGGCTGGATTACGTGGAGAGCCCGCAACCGGACACCTCCGGGATTCCTTTCCTGAAGTTCGATCTCGCGGATTTGGACGACAACGACGAGCTCACGATCGATGAATTCGAAGGGGTCTATCCGCCGGCGGTGAAACCCGCGGTGATCCAGAGGAAGTTCGACGGCAAGGATGCCAATGACGACAGCCTGCTTACCCGGGATGAATGGAATCCGGGCGGCGGCGCTCCTTGACCGAAGGTTTTCAGGAGCGGCGGGGGAACCGCCGCTCCAAGACTTCCCGGCGGAAGTCGAAGATCCGCTGGAGCTTGCGGCGGGCGAATAAGGCGTGGGCGATACTCCCGAGCGGGCCCAGCGGCATGATGTAGTGGACGAGGTCGGTGACCTTCACGCCGCCTTCGACTTCTTGGAACGTGTGGCGGTGGTGCCAGAATTTGTAGGGGCCGACGCGTTGCTCGTCCGTGAAGGAGCGGCCTTCCTGAACACCCTTGATTTCGGAGATCCAGGGAACCCAGATGGCGGGCAGGATCTTCACCCGGTAGCTGATGATCTGGCTCTCGTGCATCTTCTCCGAAGGGCAATGGACGATGCGGAAACCGAGGTCCGGCGGGGTCATCGCGTCGAGATTGCGGGGAGAGGAGAAGAAATCCCAGGCATCTGCCAGGGAGATCGGGAGGATTTGCTCGCGGAAGAGTGAGTGCAGCATCCTGGGGAAATGACGAATTCCTAAGCACTAATTGCCAAACGGGCAACCTTGTCGCGGTTCGCTCTTGGCTAGCGCCTCCCCCCACCTACCGTCTCCGCCGATGTCCTCGCCCAAATTGTTCAGTCCCGGCCCGATCGACGTTTCGCCTGAAACCTTCGCCGCGATGTCGCGGACGATGATCGGTCACCGCGGCTCCGAGTTCGAAGCCCTCTACGCCTCGCTCCAGCCCGGCCTCCAGGCCATTTTCGGCACGTCCCGTCCGGTCTTCCTTTCCACCTCCTCCGCCTGGGGCGTGATGGAGGGTTCGTTGCGCAACCTCGCCCGCAAGAAGGTGCTGTGCCTGTGCTGCGGTGCCTTCTCCGACAAGTGGCTCGATGTCGCCAGGAAGTGCGGCTACGAGGCCGACTCGGTCCAGGTCGAGTGGGGCCAGGCCATCGACCCCGAAGCGGTGCGCGCCAAGCTTTCCGAAGGCGGCTTCGACACCGTGACCTTCATCCACAGCGAAACCTCGACCGGCGTGCTCAACGATCTGGCCGGGGTGGCAAAGGTGGTGAAGTCCTTCCCCGACACGATGCTGATCGTGGATACGGTTTCCTCGCTCTCCACGGTGCCGACGCCGATGGACGAGCTGGGCATCGACGTGATGCTCGCCGGCGTGCAGAAGGCGCTGGCGCTGCCACCGGGGCTCGCGGTCTTCGCGGTATCCGAGGCGGCCATGGAGCGTGCAAAGGTCACGCCGAACCGCGGCTACTACTTCGACTTCGTGGAATTCGCGAAGAACGCGGCGGTGAACAACACGCCCTCGACCCCGGCGATTTCGATCCTCTTCGGGCTGCAATACATCCTCGGCCTGATCGAGAAGGAGGGCATCGAAGCCCGTCATGCCCGCCACGTGAAGACGAACGCGATGATCCACGCCTGGGGTGCCAAGCGCGGCTTCGAGCACTTCGCGCCGGAAGGCTTCCGCTCAACCGCGCTGACCTGCTTCAAGACTCCGGAGGGCTTCGATCTTTCGGGCTTCATCAAGACGCTCAAGACGAAGCACAACTTCCTGATCAACGGCGGCTACGGCAAGATCAAGGGCACGACGTTCCGCATCTCCAACATGGGGAACGAAACGGAGGCGACCATCCAAGAGCTGATCGACGCGATGGAAGACGTGCTCGGTTGAGCCTCCGGCACGGACCAAGACAGACTTTCGGAGAAAGGGGACACGAGTGTCCCCTTTCTCAGCTTTCCGCCGAATCCTTGAAACGCTTGAATAGGTGATGGTGGGTCCGCCCCGGCGGAAAGCCGGGCAAAGCGGCAAACATCTCGTATCCCTGAGCCTCATAGAAGCCCCGGGCTTGGAAGTCGAAAGTCCCGAGCCAAGAGCCAATGCAGCCTCTCTCCACCGCGAGATCCTCGGCAGCGTGGAGAAGCCGACGGCCGAGGCCGCGTCCCCGCAGTTCCTCCTTCACCCAGAGGCCGTCGATCATCAGCCACCTCCACATGGTCGCGCCATAGACGCCGCCGATGAGCGCGCCCTCGGCATCCCGCAGGGCGAGGGACACCGGTTGCCAATCCCGGGGCCTCAGATCCGGCGGATCGGCTTCCCGGATGCCCTTGCGGATCAGCGCGGATAGAGCTGCGGCATCAGCATCCGGATCGAGTCGGTATGTCATTCTCGTAGGAAGATCGAGCTAGTTTTAGGGATCGGGGGCAGGGAGCGTCGATCCATTACCGTCCATTACGGCTGCGGGAAAGGGTAACCTGGAGATGGGAATGGCTAACCCTCTCCGCGCCGATCATAACAGTTACTCCTTGAAAACCGCGGCTCGCAATGGGTGTTGGTGCGGGATCTTTTCGATGCCACGGGATCCCGGATCTCGCATTTGGAGGGCCCCCGACTCCTGAACGCCGAATACAAGAGCCTTGCCCGCTGGCGGCACTTGTCCAAGCTCTTCGAGCGCGTCACCGAATGACCCGCTCCGTCCCGCTCGCGGTGGTTCTCTCCGATGCATGGGGAACCGAAAGCAAAATCCGCCTAAACCCCGGTTGCCGCCAGGGCGTTAGAAGATACCCCTTGAAAACCATGAAATCCGTCCTGTTGTTCCTCGCCATGGCCGTGCCCGCCTTTTCCGCTCCCAATACCCTCACGCCCGAGGAGAAGAAGGAGAACTTCAAGCTGCTCTTCGACGGCAAGTCGCTGAAGGGCTGGCGCACCTACAAGCAAGAGGAGCCGAAGCCCGAGTGGAAGGTCGAGGATGGGGCCCTCACTCTGACCGCCAAGGGCGGCGGCGACCTGATCACCGAGGACGAATACAAGGACTTCGACTTCCGCTGCGAATGGAAGATTGCGGAAAAGGGCAACTCCGGGATCATGTGGCACTCCACGGAGGACCACGGCGCTCCCTACGAGACCGGCCCGGAGTACCAGATCCTCGATTCCTTCGACAAGCCGGACCACAAGTATCCCCACGAGATCAAGAAGGGGAACATCGCCGGGAGCTTCTATGACATCTATCCGGGCAAAGCCGAGTGGTCCAAGCCGGTCGGTGAGTGGAACGAGACCCGCATCGTGGTGAAGGGCACCAAGATCACGCTCTACCTCAATGGCAACGTAACCGCCGACGTGGACACCAAGAGCGACGAATTCAAGGCCGCGTTCGACAAGTCCAAGTTCAAGGACTGGGCCCACTTCAACAAGGCGGAGAAGGGACACATCGTGTTCCAGGACCATGGGGACAAGGTCGCTTTCCGCAATATCCGGATCAAGAAGCTCTGAGGTCCTCCCCCGTTTTGCGAACTTCAAAGGCCCGCCATCACGGCGGGCCTTTTTCGTGAAGACGGTTCAATTCCGGTCGCTGAGGAGCAGGAGGATCAGCTCGGGCGACCTCGAGATCACCAGCTTCGAACCGAGACAAAGGGAACCGAGGCAGGCGATGATGCCCGCGATGGCCACCCAGTGGTTCCAGTCGTGCCGCACCCGGACCCTCGGCAAGACGGCGCGTGAGATCATCGCAGCAAAAACCGCGACAACCCCGGCCAGGGGAGCGAGGAGGAACAGCGAGCCCTCGAGGCGATCCGGAGTGCGCGGTGCCAGCAACTGCATGGCACAGACAGCGCATGCGGTGGTGCCGGTCATGAGCAGCGCGAGCCCGGCGATCGAGAGCTTCGGCCTGGGCAGGTTGTGGCGGCCACCGCGGTTCATCAGCTCCAGGAGATCCCGCACCGAGCGGATCCTCCGGCCCGCTTTGAGAAGGCGCCCTTCGAACATCCGCGATGCCGGCGGTCGCTCGATGGAAAGCTGGCGCACCCGGAGGCGCGCGTACTCGGCGAGGGCGGTCTCGCGAGTACCACCCGACACCGCAAGCGCGGTGGACCAGAGGGCGGGCTCCAACTCGTTGCGGAAGATCTCGAGCTTCACGACTTCCACCAGTTCGCGGGTGGCCTGTGTTTCGGGATCGGGGCTGCGCTGAGCCCGGAGGGAGAGCGCGAAGAGTCTCATTCCACGCTCGGGTCGATCGGGCCGTAACAAAGGGCGGCGTGGAGATCGGTTCGATCCGGATACGCCCGCGACGTGCTACCGGAGAATGCGATGCCGGGGTGAGACATCACAAACGGATTCCGGAAACGTGACGAAGGGGCGCGACGAGGGGTGGTCGCAGTCTTCATGAATGGGGGGTGAAAGCGACGGAAGACAACCCCTTCGCGAGCGCGATGACAACCGATTTGTGCGGCGCGACCCCTCCTGTTAGATCGAAGCCTTGACGATGAAGAAGTCGCGGCTCCGCATAAAGCCGCGACCGGATCAGTCGTCGTTCCCGGTGAACCCCGCGGTGGCGGCGGGCAGCCGTTTCGGCGTCACGAGAACCGGAGCCTGACGTTCACGGATAGCGGACGCGGGAGGATTCGCACGCGACAGCCGGGTCATCTCCTGGATCGCGGCGGGCGGCGTGCGGGCCACGAGTTTCGCGCCGAGATACAGGGAGCCGAAGCAGGCCATGCTGCCGGCGAGGGCGAGGCCGGTGTTCCAGCCCTGCATCACCCAATTCTTCGGAAGCAAGGCACGCGACAACAAGGCGACGCCCACGGCCGCGATACCGAGGAGGGGCGCCGCGAGGAGGGCCGGCTTCTCGAAGCGGTCGGGCATGAAGGGCTCGAGCAAGCGGATCAGGCAGGCCATCGAGCCGGTGCTGCCGATCATGAGGATCAGCAGCCAGGTCAGGGACAACTTGGGGCGGAGGAAATTGAGGCGTCCGCCGCGGTTCGACCGGTCGAGGAGATCCTGCACCGTCTTGATCCCCAGACAGGTGGTGAGCCGCCGCGCCTCGAAGGAGCGTGACTTTGCCTGGCGGGTGCGACGCTCGGTGGAGAGCTTGCGGATGCGGATGCGGGCGTAAACCGCAAGGGCATCTTGCTTCTCCCCGCCGCTGGCGGCAAGCGCGGTGGCCCAAGCGCCCGGCTC
>CBFGPU010000219.1:0-5620 GCA_965650715.1 uncultured Haloferula sp.
TCTACTCGATCCAAGGGTCGACCGGCCTGGCCGACTTCACGAGCCTCGACGTGAGCGAGGTCGTGCCTGCCCTCAGCAGCGGGATGCCCTCCCCTTCGGACGGCTGGACTTACCGCACGTTCCGCTTGCCCGGTTCTCCCTCCGCGCCTCACGCCCGCGCGTTCCTTCGCGTCGGTGTTGCCGAGGCACCTTGACTCCAAGCTCCAATGGAAGGGATGGCTGCCCGGAAATCTTCCGGGCAGCCTTTTCGCGTTCTCGGCACGTGGCGGAGAGCTTCGCCGATTCCTACACCGGACCTCGTTCCCGGATTGTGCCGAAATCCCGGGAAACCTTAATTTCCTAGCCACACCGCTAAACCGGGGGGCATCCTACCACGTGAAACCTCGTTCCCTGGTCGAAATGGAGCGCAAGAAGGACAATCTGGAAGACTTCGTGCATGAACTCACCCGCTGTCAGGGTGATTTGTTCTATTTCATCCGTGCGCTTTGCGGGGACCCGCACGCCGCGGCGGATATCCGGCAGGCGGTGAACATGATCCTGTGGCGGAAACGGGAAAAGTTCCGGCCCGGCAGCAGTTTCAAGAATTGGGCCTTCCGCATCGCCCAGCTCGAGGTGATGACCTACCTGCGCCGGAAGAAAAAGGACCGCACCGTGTGCTTCGATGCCGACCTGATCGAGTGCTTCGCTTCGGAAATGCCCTCGGTGATCGACGAATTCCCCGAGCGGCGTGTGGCGCTGGTCGAGTGCCTCAAGAAGCTCACCCCGAAGGACGACGAACTGATCCGCCACCACTACTGGTCGGGCGGATCCCTCGAGGCCCTGGCCCGCGCCACCGAGCGCAGCGTCGGCACCCTCAAGGCCCGCCTTTTCCAACTCCGCGGCAATCTGCGCCGCTGCATCCGCACCCAACTTTCTCCCCGCGAGTCCTGATCCGATGGAAGAACACGAAGTCAACCGCCTCCTCAACCGCTTGATCGACGGCACGATCAGCCGCGAGGACTTCGCGCGGATCCAAGGCGCGATGCGCGTCAATCCCGAGGTGCGCGCCGAATATTACGACCTGATCGGCGTGGATCTCATGCTGGCCGAGCGCTACGAGGTCCCGACCCACATTTCCGTCCAGGCGAGGGCGATGGACGACCACTGGAAAGCAAGCCAGTCGAAGCGGAAGATGGTGACGGGGATCGCCTGGGCCGCGGCGGCCTGCGTGCTTCTCAGCGTGGGCGGCTTCATGATTTTCCGTGACCGCCAACCGGCAGCCACCCTCACCGCTTCGGTCGATTGCAGCTACTCGATCGACGGCACCCCGCGCTCGATCACGACCTTGAAGAAGGACGAGGTTCTCACCGTGGATACGGGCGTCATGTCGATGGCGATCGGGACCCATGTCGAGGCTTGCGTCGAGGGTCCCGCGAAGGTCCGGCTGATCGCCCACGAGGGCAAGCTGGAGATCCAGGAAGGCAGTGTCTTCCTCCAGATCCTGCCGGGCGGCAAGGGATTCGAAGTCCACACGCCCGCCGGCATCATCCGCGACATCGGCACCAAGTTCGGCGTGCATGTTGCTGCCAACGGAACCGTGGAGACCCACGTTACGACCGGCACGGTCGAGATCGACCGGGACAGCGGCGAGCAGCCGCGCCAGATCCGCGCCGGCGAATCGGCGAGCTGGTCCCGCAGCGGCACGATCCGCGGCGGGCGCTATGCCACGGACCGGTTCATCCAGGCATTGCCTTGGGAGGACACCGTGTTCTCGGACGATTTCGACGACCGCGATGGCACCCTGATCGACAGGAAGGTGCCGGACACCGGCCTGCCTTGGGTGGCGCAGCTCGAAATGAATCCCACCACCGTGATGGACGGCAAGTTGGATACCTCGACCGGATGGCGCACGCTCCAAGCCCGCTTCCGCGATGACCAGCAGTCGAACCGGAGGAAGGTGTACGTGGTGAACTTCGCGACCCGCGTCCCCGCCAACATTTGGGACAAGGCGGCCTATCTCGACGCCGCCGAGCGGATCACCTTCCAGCGCAAGGGCGACGGTCCGCTCTTCAGCCTGGTGGCGCGGGCGTCCCGCAATCACCACTGGCAGATCAAGAACGAGGCCGATGCGACCCATTCCCGCGGCACCCGGACCTCCGCGCTCCAGCCGCACGATTTGACCCTCACCTATGACAGCGGGACCGGCGAGGTCCGCTTGTATGAGGGCAGCAGCATCGAGGGGACCTTGCTCGACAAGCTCTCCGTTGAAGCCGGCGTCACCTTGGATTCGATCCTGGTTTCGAACGACGAAGGCGGGGACGTTTCACTCGAAGACCTTTCGGTACGGCTTCTTACCTACCCTCAGAACGGCGAACGACAGAAAACACGGTGATCCAGGATTAATCCTGCGTTTTACGGACAATTTCATTTCCCCGCTTACCGCACACCCCTCGTAACTATTGGGCATATTCATCAATATTGCTCGGAAAATGAGTCTGAAGAGCCTATAAAAGAAGACTAGTTATAACCCCCGGGCCCAAGACCGGCGTGATTACGGAGCAGATACAAAGCAGCTTGCCATGAAAGCATCCGGATCAACCCGACTTCATCAAATCCTGCCTTCCCGGAGGTTCCCTGCCCGGAACCGCAATGGATTCGCACTTGTCGTCACCTTGACGATGATGGTGCTACTGTCCGTTCTGGCGGTCGGTCTTCTCACTTTGGCGAACATCTCGCTGCGAAGCTCGACTGCCGGCGAAGCCCGGCGGGTTGCCCAGGCCAATGCCCGGGTTGCGCTCGCGATGGCCCTCGGTCAATTGCAGGCGGAACTCGGCGACGACCGCCGGATCACCGCGGACGGGGCCATCCTCGGCACCGAGACCAGCCAGCAGCAGCTCGTGGGGGTATGGGACTCCGCGGCAGGTTCTCACCTCACCACGCCGACGGCACCGGCTCCCGACTACGCTTCATGGAAGAAGAGTAAGTTTCGCACCTGGCTTGCTTCCAGTCCGGATCCCGACCAGCTACGGACGCGCGAGTTCGCCCAAAGTCCGGTGACGGACGCCTCGGTGAAGTTGTTCGCTGAAAAGGCCGACGGCTTCGACATGCGGGCGCTGATCGTCCCGGTTGCCGAGGACAAGGGCTTCGCAGGGAGCATGGCTTGGACGGTGACCCAGGAAGCCACCAAGGCGAAGATCAATGTGGGAAGCGATGTGGACCGCACCAAGTACAACGATGCCATCCATGCCCCGGATGGTCCGAAACTCGGTCTGTCCGACCTGGCGGAGCAGCCCAAGGAAGAATGGACGAAGCGCTCCGGCCGCGTGCTGGGCATGAACCAGGCGATCCTCGACGACGAGTATAAACTTACCAAGGACACCGCGGCGGAGCTTCGCCGCGAACACAGCGCCCATGCCCGCGGCGTGCTGGCCGACGTGGTCAACGGCGGGCTGAAAACCGACCTCTCGCTCGGGTTCAATCTCGACAACGGCGAGTTCAACCAGTCCCGCTGGGGCCAGGTGGACAACCCCTTCGCCGGCGGCACCGCGCCCAAGGGCGAGGTCCCGCTCTACCAGCCTCTCAATGGCGGCACGCCGGTGACGATCTCGATGAACTACAACCCCGTGCGCTACGACCACATCTTCGAGACGGGGGCCGCACCGACCTTCCACTCGCTGCGATCGCATTACAACCTGTTCCAGCACCTGTATTCCACCGGCGGTGCGACCGCTTTCTACCGCCCGCAGGCGAGCGCCTACTGGCCGGACTCGCCACGGGGTAGCGAAACCTCCGTCTCCCCGGTGCTGGACCGGGTGCTGTTCTTTCTCTGCCTCTATGTCGATTCCGGCGGCTACATCAACGTCGTCTTCACGCCGGTGATCACGCTGTGGAATCCCTACAACGTGGCCGTCGAATCGGAGGGCTTCGTGGTCTTCCCGTGGATGGACGTGCCGATGTTCGTGAATTTCAACATCACCGGCCAGCAAACCGGAGGTGTCCCCATTTCCCACAACATGGGCATGGACACCTCCACGGCGAAACAGGGCCGCCAGAAGGAGCCCTATTTCTATTGCAAGCTCACCGGCAGCGGGACGAACAGTCTGGCCTCCCCCATCCGGATCGGTCCGGGGGAGGTCCGCGTCTTCGTGCCCGCCACGAAGAGCGTGATCCGCTACGATCGTTTCCCCGCCGAGAACGCGCGGACCTCCATTTACATGAAGCCCGCCACCTCCGCCGCCGATCTGGACTTGGGCGGTGGCATCGGCGTGCCGATGAACGTTTCGATGGGCACCCCGATCAACCGGGTGATCACCAAGACCGACTCCGTCTCCGCCAGGATGGATTTCCAATTCTCGTCCTACCACTACTTCGTGCGCATGGAAGACGCGGGACGGCTCAAGGGCTCCGCCCGCGGCAAAACCGTCTCCGAAGTCCAGATTTACAACGGCAAGCTCGGCAACCAGGTCGTCGAGACCCCAAGCTACAGCGGCGACCAGCTCAAGCAGAAGCCGCGTCCCGTGGCCCTTCTGGAAACCTTCCACCGCACTGCCGGCGAGGCCGGACAGACCGCCGACCTCGTTTACACGGTCAATCCCCGCCAGCGCTATGTGAACGCGATGATCTCGGGGTCGTCGAGTTTCGTGGCAGGCCCGCACTACGAGTCGAGCATGCACAAGGTGGCGGACTTCATCAGCGATGCCTTCCAGGTCACCGGCGACGGCCAGCGCTCCTACTACGGCATGAGCAATGCGGCGGGCAGCGGGCGCGACTACCTGCCCTTCTTCGAGATCCCGAAGGAACCGATGCTCTCGCTCGGGGCTTTCCAGAATGCCGACCTTTCCGATTCCGCCTACTCGCCCGGCTCGCAATTCGGCAATGCCTGGGCCTCGGGCTTCGTCTCCCGCACTTCCGTCGCCCGCAGCCTCAAGACCGCCACGACAGCGGGAGCGGAGAAGATCTCTCCCAACGGCCTCGGTATCTATGATAGCTCCTACCTCCTCAACGCGGCGGTATGGGACGGCTACTACTTCTCCTCCATCGCCCCGCGCACCAGTCCGGCCGGCGCGGGTGGATCCCCCTCCGTCTATGACAGCCCGGTCGCACAGACCACGCAGAGCGCGGAGGATGTCGTGAGCAACTGGGTGCAGGCACCGGAGGACAACCCACTGCGCAACCCGCGCCACATCTTCCACCGCGGCGGCGTGTCCGACGACGAGATCGTCGATCGTCTCAATTCCTCCGCGGGATGCCGCTGGGCCGCCGCCCACATGCTGGTGGACGGATCCTTCAACGTGAACTCGGTGAACGAAGCCGCCTGGCGCGCCATGCTCGCGAGTCTCCGCGGCAGCAAGCTGGACGTCACCGGCAAGGGGGTCCACGACGCGGGAGACTCCACTCCGGTGCCCCGGCTGCGGGAGCCTTCCGGCACTCCGGGAGACCTCTGGAACGGTTTCCGCGAACTCTCCGACGACCAGATCCGGAGCTTGGCCCACGAGATCGTCCAGGAAGTCCGCGACCGCGGTCCCTTCCAATCGATGGGCGAATTCGTCAACCGCCGCCTCGCCTCGACCACCCTCGGCCTGAAAGGTGCCCTCCAGGCCGCGATTGACCGGTCCAACCTGAATTCTCACGCCACCGTCGA
>CBFGPU010000220.1:0-5608 GCA_965650715.1 uncultured Haloferula sp.
AACCTATCTCACGCTCAGCAGCCGGGTGAAGAAGGTTCGGCCCGGAGTGTCCTTGATTCCGGAAGGTGCGGCCACACTCGAAGGCTTGGCCTTGCCCACCGCGGCGGCGCAGATGGTCCAAGCGGGAATGCCGGTTGCCGACGGGGACTACGAGACGATCACCTGGTACTATGCCGTGGCGCTCGAAGACGGGGCGAAGGGCTTTGTCCGGTTGAGGGCGGTGAAGTAGGCTTTCTGCGTTGCCGATGGGTCAGGCTTCCTGCTTGGTTCGCGCATGGCCGCGCATGCCGAAAGCTTTCAGGTCCGGACCCGGGGGAAGGGCACCTTCGAGATCACCGGGGAGGTTGCCGCCATCGTGAAACGCAGCGGCATCTCCACCGGCATCGTGACCGTCTTCGTGCGCCACACCTCCGCGAGCCTCGTGATCATGGAGAATGCCGACCCGAGCGCGCGTCGCGACCTGGAGGCGTTCTTCGACCATCTGGTGCCGGAGGACACGCCCTACTTCATCCATACTTACGAGGGGCCCGACGACATGCCGAGCCACATCCGGATGGCGCTCACGCGCACCAGCGAGGTGATCCCGCTGATGGAAGGGCGGATGACTTTGGGAACCTGGCAAGGGATCTTTCTCTTCGAGCATCGTAGCGCTCCGCACACACGGCAGATCGTCGTGAGCGTGACAGGGGAGTGATCGAAGTGGGTTGCCTGAGTTCTTCCCCTCGTCCTACCCTCGGGGCGTGGAAGAAAGCGTCGAACGGTTGATTGAATCCGCGCTGCGGGAGGATATCGGGTCAGGGGATTTGACTTCCCTGTACTTTGTTCCCGAGGATCGCCGGGCAACCGGTTTCATCGTGGCACGGGAAGCGGGAGTGCTCTCCGGCGGCGAGATCGGGCTGGAGGTGCTGCGTCGCGTGGATCCCGCGATCCAAGCAGGTCTGCTTGTTGCGGACGGCGACCGGATTGCGGAAGGAGCCTACCTGATGAAGATTGAGGGCCCGGCCCGCTCGATCCTCACCGCGGAGCGCACCGTTTTGAATTTCATGCAGCGGATGAGCGGGGTAGCCACCGCCACCCGCAGGTATGTCGATGCGGTGCGCGGGACGAACGCCCGGATCCTGGACACCCGCAAGACGATCCCCGGCTGGCGTTTGTTGGACAAGCGGGCGGTGGTCGATGGCGGCGGCACCAATCACCGCATGGGTCTCTACGACCGGGTGATGGTGAAGGACAACCACCTCATGACCGGCGGCGATCCAGTAGAACTCCAGGCGGCGATCCGTCGTTTGCGGAAGGAGCATCCGGGGGTTGAAGTGGAATTGGAGGCCGACCGGCTGGAGCAGGTGGAGGCCTTTCTCGCCTTGGAAGGAGTCGATCACATCCTGCTCGACAATATGAGCCTGGCGGATCTCGCGCGGGCCGTGGGCATGCGAGGTGAAGCGGCGGCACCGTTGCTGGAGGCCAGCGGCGGCGTGACCCTCCATACGGTTGTCGGCATTGCCGCGACCGGTGTCGATTTTATCTCGGTGGGGGCGATCACGCATTCCGTGGCGGCCTTGGATCTGGCTCTCGATTTCACGCACAGCGAATGAACCGGCTTTGGCAAGACGTGGAGTTGCCGCAAGGGTTCCGTCTGGATTACCGCGAGAGCACCGGCTCGACCAATGACGATGCCCGCGAAGCGGCGCTCCGGGGTGCCGGGGAGGGCCTCGTGATCGTGGCAGGAAGACAGGCCGCCGGGCGCGGACGGCGCGGAGCCGTCTGGGTTTGCCCCCCCGGCCAGGGCCTCGCGTTTTCCGTGCTGCTCCGGCCCCGCGAGAACAAGGCCTTGTGGCCGCGGCTCTCGCTCGCAGCGGGCTTGGCCGTCGCCGAAGCGATCGAGCGTCTGGGCATCGCCGCCGAGGTGAAGTGGCCGAACGATGTCTGGATCGCCAGCCGCAAGGTTGGGGGGATTCTGGTGGAGGCGGGTGAGGATCACGTGGTGGTCGGCATCGGCATCAACGTGGGGGTGAGGGAATTTCCGCCGGAACTGGCCGGGAGCGCGACCTCGCTGGCGCTGGAGTGCGGTGAGGCCGCGGATCTGCCGGCGGTGCTCATGCTGGTGCTGGAGCGCCTGCAAGTCTGGCGGGGGAAAATCGGGGCGGGCTTCGAGGAATTGCTGCGCGCTTTTCGCGTGCGCTGCGCATTGACCGGCAAGGCGGTGCGGCTGCTCGCCGCGGACGGTGCCATGTCGGGAACCGTCGCCGGCATTGGCGACGGCGGCGAACTTTTGCTTCAGACTCCGGCAGGCCTCCGCAAGCTGGTGCAGGCGGATGAGGTGCGGATCGTGGAGTAGGCGCGCTGCGCTGCGGATTGGGCGTTGCCCTCGAAGGGGAAGAGGCCTAGATTCCGGCGAATCCGGCCCGTGAGACGTTCCTTCGCCCATCTATTTCTCGGAGCCCTCGCGGCTACCAGTGCATCCGCGCAGGAGATTGCGGCCTTGCCGGACAAGCCGGTGGGCGGGTCGGCGAACGACGCGTCGATCACCAACCGCAAGGATGCCCGGACGATCACCTTGGCGATCCCGGCGCCGCGCGGGCTGATCCTCGACCGGAACGGTCTCCCCTTGGCCCAGAACCGCCTGGCTTGGCAGCTCGGCCTGCAATACGAGCAGTTCGAGAAGGCCGACCGGCAATTCGTGATCGATTGGGGGCGGGCGCGGCTGGAGAAGGCAAAGCTCCTGGTCAAGAACCTCAAGGAGCCGACCGACGACGAACTCTGGAACCACTATCGCGAGCGGCGCTGGCTGCCCTTGCTGATTTCCAGCCATCTCGGCGCGAGCGAGAAAAAGAAGATCGAGCCCTCGCTGAGCAAGGGCCTGATCCTCCATCCGGTTTATCAGCGCTACTATCCCGGTAACGATCTGGCCGCGCACATCATCGGCTATACCGGCAGCGTGGGAAAACTCCCGACCGGTCCCATCAATTTCAACGAACCCATGTGGGAGGAGACCGAGGGACGCGCCGGTCTCGAGAAGATCTACAACCGGGAACTGACCGGCCAGCCGGGGACGAAGAAACTCCTCTATGACGAGCACGGCCGCAAATTCCCCGAAGAGCAGCCGCGGCGGCCGCGTCCCGGCGGCACTGTCGTCACGACGCTCAACATGAAGTGGCAGGAGCACGCCGAGAAGGTGCTCCGCCAGAAGTCGAAGCGCGGGGCCTTCGTGCTGATCGACGTGAATACCGGCGAAGTGCTGGTAATGGCCTCGCGTCCCTCCTTCGACCTCAATTCCTGGATCCCCGGTATCTCGGACGCCGAACAAAAAGCGCTCGAGGAAGATCCGTCCGCCCCGCTTTTCGGCCGCGCCTTCCAGTCGAAGTATCCGCCGGGTTCCTGCTTCAAGCCTTTCGTCGCCCTCACCGCCCTGAACAGCGGGAAGATCGACGAGGACACCACCGTGGATTGTCCCGGTGCGATCACGCTGGGCAACCACACCTTCCACAACCACAACAAGAAGGCGGCGGGATCGATCAATGTGGTGCAGGCCCTTGCTTCCTCGAACAACATCTGGTTCGGCAAGGTGGGGATGGACATCGGTGCGAACGCTTTCCTCGGAACGGCACGCCGCTTCGGCTATGGCGAGACCACCGGCCTCCCGCTGGTGGGCGAAACCGCCGGAACGGTGCCGACCAGCGAGTGGATGATGAGGGTCCACAAACGGAATTTCAAAGACGGCGACGATTTCAATCTTTCGATCGGTCAAGGCTCGCTCGAGGTGTCGCCCCTCCAGGTGGCCCAATCGATGGCCGGGATCGCGAACGGCGGGGTGCTGCCCAAGTTGCATCTGATGATGCAGTTGCAGGATCCCTACGGCCGCGTGATCAAGCAAGCGGTGCCGGAACGCCGGAACTGGCTGGGCGTCGATCCGAAGGCCATCGAGGTGGTGCGGAAGGGCATGCGGCAAGTGGTGGAAGGCGGCACGGGCCGGGGAGCGGCACTGAGTTTCTCCGATCTCTGTGGCAAGACCGGCACCGCGCAGTGGAACAACAACCGCAATCTTGCCTGGTTCGCGGGATTCCTGCCTTACGAAGAGCCGCGCTTCGCCTTCGCCGCCGTGTATGAAGGCAGCCGTGGCGAGAACCCGAGCGGCGGCAAGAACGCCGCTCCGATCGTGAAGGCCTTCTTCGAGCCTCTGGAAGAAGAGTTCAAGGACATCCTGGCCCCGGCACCGAAGGCCGTCGAGATCGTCGACGAGGCGGTGGCGGGCGCTGGAAGCGACGGGAAAGTTCCGGAAGTTTCCGAGGAAGGCGTGCTCCGCGCGCAGGAAGTGGAACCGCTCGAAGCCGACGGCCCGATGCCCGGGGATGGAGTCGAACCTGCTCCGGAGGAGGAAGTTCCACGCGCGCTCCCGGTAGAGCCCGAGGATCTGGGCGACGACGCGGGTGACGAAACCGAGACTGTGCCGGTGGATTAAGCGTCACGGGCGCTTTTCAGGACTGGACGCGGGAGCACTTTGGCGGCACATAGCCGATGCCCGCTTTGACCGGGCCCATTCAACGACCCAAGCATCCGATCATGGACATCCAAATCGCCTCCCTTTGCGACTTCGCCGCCGACTACAATGGCAAGCTCGTGGTTTCCGGAACTTTCGACACGCTCGCGGCCCGCGCGCTCCCGGTGGTGCACCCGATGTGCAGCCTTGCCCTCCGTTTCTGCTTCACCCAGGAGGACGTCGGCCGCCACAAGCTTTCGATCAACATCATCAACGAGGACGGCGAATCCCTCGACCCGCAGAACATGCCGATCGAGCCGGAATTCGAGGTACAGCTTCCGCCCGGCACGCCCTTCCTCACCCGCAACGTGATCATGAACCTGCAGGGCCTCCGCTTCCCGAAGGCGGGCATCTATTCGATCGACCTCGGTTGCGATGGCGAGTTGCTGATGCGCCTCCCGCTGCGCATCCTTCAGGTGACCCAGCAGCCTCAGCCGGAACCTGTCGCCTGATCGCGTGACGGAAATCCGCTATTCCTGTGCCCTGGTGACCGGCGCGTCCGCCGGCATCGGGGCCGAGTTCGCCCGCCAACTCGCGCCTCACTGCGCCGTGCTGGTGCTGATCGCGCGCCGCTCCGGGCGCCTCGTGGAATTGGCAGGGGAACTCGAGCGGGCTCACGAGGGCCTGCGGGTGATGCCGCTGGAGGCGGATCTAACGGATCCCTCCGCGCGGCTGCAGGCCGTCGGTCATTTGCTGTCGAAGGGCTTGGTGCCCGACCTGCTGGTCAACAACGCGGGCATGGGGGATTACGGCGAGTTCGTGACCTCCGACTGGATGAAGATTGAGGCGATGCTCCGTCTCAACGTCGAGGCGCTCACGCATGTGACTCATGCGCTGCTGCCCACGATGATCGAGCAGGGCAGGGGCGCGATCATCAATGTGAGCTCGCTGGCCAGTCTGTTGCCGATCCCGGATTTCGCGGTGTATGCGGCGACGAAGGCCTACGTGACCAGTTTCAGCGAGGCACTTCGGATCGAGACCCGTGACCACGGCATCAAGGTCATGGCGCTTTGCCCGGGTCCGGTTCATACCGAGTTCGGTCAGGTCGCAGGAAGGGAGCCGGACACCGACTTC
>CBFGPU010000221.1:0-5600 GCA_965650715.1 uncultured Haloferula sp.
TGCCGGTACCCGCATCTTCAAGACCGACTACGTCGCCTGTCCGAGCTGCGGCCGCACCCTCTTCAATCTCCAGAGCACCACCCAGAAGATCCGCGCCTCCACAGGCCACCTCAAGGGCGTCCGCATCGCCGTGATGGGCTGCATCGTGAACGGCCCCGGCGAGATGGCGGATGCCGACTTCGGCTACGTCGGGGGCGCTCCCGGCAAGATCAACCTCTACGTCGGCAAGCAGCCGGTGAAGTTCAACATCCCCGAAGCCGAGGCCGTCGAGCGGCTCATCGATCTCATCCGCGAACACGGCAAGTGGATCGATGCCCCGGCCGGCGAACCCGTTGAAGTCTGACGCGCCATGTCCGATACCCTCGTCCAGACGGTCGAAGACGTTTCGCTCGACGTTCCGTGGAACGTCATCGTCCACGACGATCCGGTGAACCTCATGAGCTACGTGACCCTCGTTCTCATGAAGATCTTCGGCTACCCGGAGAACCGTGCCGCGGCGATGATGATGGAAGTCCACAAGCGCGGCCGCTCGATCGTATGGACCGGCGAGCGCGAGAAGGCGGAGTTCTACACCCAGCAGCTCCAGGCCCACCAGTTGAAGTCCTCCATGGAGAAGACCGAATGAAAGTAGGCCCCACCCTGCAAGGCGGCCTCCGGATCGACGTGGAAACCCCCCTCGACTGGATGGTGCTACGGTGCATCTCGTACGATGCCCGCGGCGGCGGCATCGACCTCGCGGAGCGGGTCGCCTCGCCCATGGGCAAGGATGAGGATTTCGCCGACTGGCAGGAATTCGTCCTGCCCGAACTCCGCGACGACTTCAATGCCCAGCTCGACGCCATAGAAGGGGCGCTGGCGCTCGCAGGCGACGGCGAGGATCCCGCCGAAATCCACATTACCCGTGAAAACGCCGATCTCTGGTACGGCGGGCTCAACCAAGCCCGTCTCGCCCTCGAAGAGCGCTACGGCTTTTCCACGGAGAACCCGGAGGGCATGACCCCGGGCAAGCGTTCCGCCTGGTTCCGTTCCCAGTTCTACCTCCACGTCCAGAGCGTCTTGCTCGACCACGTGATGCGCTAAGTAGCAAGATAGGGCGCGGCGGCCCGCCGCGCCGTAGCCGGCGGCAAGAGCCGCATCTCCGCCTCCTCTCGTGAACGGTGGCTCCAGGATGCGTCTTGCTGTCGCCAAGGTCGGCGGACCCGGCCGGTCCGCCCTACCCTTCCATCACCCGCATCACCTCCGCCACCTCCAGTTCCTTCTGGCACCTCAAATCCATCACGCACTTCGGCGCGAAGCACGGCGAGCACTCCACCTTCCTTCTCGCGATCCGGTGCTGCTTGCCCAGCGGTCTCATCCATTCCGGCTCTCCCGGCCCGAAAAGTACGACACACCTCGTACCGACATGGGCCGCCAGATGCGGCACGCTCCCGTCCGCCGCTATGCATAGCCCGTGCGACGCCAGCTCCTCCAAGCCGGGCAATTCCAAAGGCACGGTCTCCACTTCCGGCATTGCCTTCGCCAGGGCCGCGCCCGCTTTACCCGCCACCGCGATGCGCAGGATCTTCCCTCTGCCCAGAAGCTCCCTCGCCAGCTCTTCCCATCTCTCGGGCAGCCACTCGTGGTGCGATCCGAAATCCGAATCCGGTACCAGCAGCACCCGGTCCACCGCGCGCGGCACATCGATCGCCACCGGTACGAAGTTCTCCGCCACCATCGCCTCCCCTCCCAGCTTCTCCACCAGACCGAGATAAAATCTCACCCGGTGCTGGATCGGTCCCGGAACCTCGGTCACCGTGAAGCTCTCCGTAAGCCGTTTCTCCAAGCCCTTCAGCGGCGGCCCCAGTCGCCGTTCAATCCCCACCTTCGCCAGGGCATCCGCCGCTTCCCCCGCCTCCCATGCGAGCGACGCTCCCCCGCTTTCCAACACTCCCGCGATCTGCCGCGCCGAGGCCCTTTCCGGATATCCCTTCGGATCTTCGAATCCGCTTGCCTGCCAAAGTCCCACCTGCCGCTGCGGGCACAGCACCTTCACCGCAATGCCCATCCGCTTCAGCGCCCGCATCGCCGGCATCGAGAGGCAGGCCTCCCGCCACTCGACCGGCGCGGCGACAAGCAGCGTTTCGCCTGGTTTGAGGAGCGCGTCGGGCATGCGCCGAACCTATCCGCCGCCGTCCGCCCCGGGCAAGCAACAGTCAACGGTCTCCCGCCTCCAGATGATCCTGGAGGAGCGAAGCACGGTCCGGGGCGAGAAGGAGCAGCAGCTTGAGCTGCGCCGGATGGAGCTTCATGGCGACCGCGAGCATGTCTTTCTCGATGGGGTTGCCATCCCCGTCTCGGGGAAAGCTTTGATCTCCTGTTAGGGGAAGGATGCCCCCCACTTCATCCACGCCCTCGGGAAGACTCAGCTCCTCGCCTCCCACGAGAATCGTTTGTTCCGGTCGAAACCACTCCGGGCCGTTGCCGCCTTCTCCTGAGGGCGTGTCCCCGACCGTCCTGTCCGCTTTGGCGCCCACGATCTCCCGTTGGGACGCGTTCAAATCGCACAGCGACCAAGGAGCGCACCGCTCGTTGCGGATCCAGTGCCCCGGAATCAGCAAGCCGCTGGAGGGAAACGCGAGTGCCCGCGCGTCCACTCCCCCGTCCGTGATCCCCTTGAAAACACCACCGGAAGCGGTTCCGCCGGAGTGCGGTGCAGAGAGCCCTTCCTTGTATTGGAGGAAGTCGGAACTGGAATCGGACACGAAGTTCCGCGCGTTGGTCCAGGCCTCGGCCTTCTGCTCCTTCGTGAAGCGCAACCCGTCCGCCAAGGCCGCGCAGTACCACGCCTGCTGGCGATTTGCGAGCTTCAGGCTCAGCTCTTTCAGCTTGGTTTGGATGCCCTCGGTGACGGGCAGCTTGTCTTCATCTCCCTCCGTCCATTCCTCCCAACCGCCCGCGAAGTCGAAGATCTCCTGGACCCCTGCAAGCAGGCTCCCCGGTCCGTCCGCGAGCCCCTCGTTCTGGAAATCTTCCACGATCCACCCTACCTCCTTCGCCGTCATCCCCTTCTTGCATCGCTCGCGGTAGTCGGCTTCCGCATCCATGCTGTCCCTTGCGGCGTAGAAAGCGCTCCGGTCCTTCGATTTCGCCGGTTTCACCGGTGCCGGTACGGCGGACTTCATGCTCAGGATCGATCCTTGGGTCGCCTGCACCGCCAGCCAGCAACCTCCCGCCGCCAGAATGAGTGCGGCCCCGTACCAGATCACCCCGTTCTTTCTCCGCGGAGGCTCCTCCGGCTCGCGGAATTGCTCGAGCAGCGCCTCCAGCTCCGCAGCCTTGTCATCCTCCTCCTCGTCCACTTCCGGCACCCTTGTACCATAGACCCGCACCCGCCACCGCTGCAAGTCCGCCCGTCGGGCAAAGAAAAACCCGCTGGCGCCGTTGGGGGGAACGAAGGCAGCGGGTTTTCCCGTGGGGGGTGTCTTCCACCTGCGGGGGTCAGGCGGGTTTGTCTGGGGGGATTTGTGAGCGGGTCGTCGGGGGGAACGGCGTCGCTTACGGAGACCATCATGTCCGATTTTACCCCTCCCGCCATTACGCAATCACGTTACCGGAATGTCACGCAGGCAGATCGCGCAGCTCGATCTCCGGGAATTCCTCCGGCCGGTGGAAGTCCGGCTGCCCGCCGCCGAGATCGGCCGCCGTTAGGAACTTTTGCTCAGGCGAGCCCAGGATGAAGGTCACGTTGATCCGCGTGTCCCGACCGAAGTCCAGCCGACCCTCCAACAGATCGCGGGGAATCGCCATGGCCGCCACCCAGCCGCCGTCCGGCGAAAGTTCGGCGAAGGTCGCCACCTCCGGAAATGCGATCTCCACTTCCTCCGCGCGCACCCGTGGAGCTGTGAATTCACAACTCCACCACGCTCCGTTAGGAGCAAGATTGAACTCGAAGTAACGTCCGCTTGTCGGATGGTGGAGAAACAACTCCGCCACGTCGTGCTTCCACAGCTCCGGCGTGAACCGTCCAGGCCTCGCTGCTGGATGGAGCCGGGCAGGCTCGGGATGGGACGCGATGAACCACAGGCTCCGTGTATCTACGGCAACGCAAAACGCGGCTTGCGCACCCACCCCCTTTCCATGCCAATCCTTACCGATACCGAACAAGGGGACATCGATCTCACCCCATACCAATGGCTTCGCGCTCCGGAACACCGTCATCGCGAAGAAACTGAAATCCAGCCCTCTAACGGTCGAGAATAGGATTCTTGGAAAAAATTGCTGCGGAAGGGCGAAAAATGTCGCATTCCCATCCCGGTTTTGATTTGCTTTTCTTAAATAGAACCATGGCGAAACGCCAAAATAGCCATCATCTCGGCACCATCGAGTACATCGGACCTCGCCCGCAGGCCAAGAAGCCGCAGCGTCGTCCCAATTTCCTCGGCGGTTGGGTGGTTCTGATGATCGCGGCCTTTGCTGCCTATCATTTCGGCAAGCCGCTTCTGCCTTTGCTCCGTGCCCAGCAGACGGTCGCTTCGGTCGAGAGTGCCGATCTCCTGATCGGGGAACTCGCGCCTTCCGCGGACTTCGGCGAGCGCTTGGCTGCCGCTGCTTTGCAACGCACCAAGACTGCCAGCATTTACGACACGCACTATTACCAGATCGCGTACCCCGGCGGTGACATCCCGAATGCCCCGGATGGCAAGCCGAAGGGCAAGGCGGAGGACCTTCTCGTCCGCAGCTACCGGAATCTCGGCATCGATCTCCAACTTCTCGTCCACGAGGACATGACGAGGAATTTCTCGTCCTACCCGCGGCTCTGGCCGGCCTCCGGCCCCGATTCGAACATCGACCACCGCAGGATCCAGAACCTCCAGCGCTACTTCAAGCACACCGGCGCGGAACTCGCGGTCGATACCAAGCGCCCGAACAAGAGCGATTTCAAACCGGGTGATGTTGTCGTCTGGATGCTCGCCCAAGGCGAACTCCACTGCGGCATCGTGGTTCCCGGCCCCGGCGATCGCCGCGGCGAACCGTGGGTTGTTCACGACAACGGTGAAGGCCCGAAGTGGGAAAACGTCCTCACCGAGTTCCAGATCCACGGCCACTACCGCTATACCGGCCAGTCCGGGGAAGTCGCCAAGCGCTGAGAAGCGTGGCTGCGGCTTCCAGCCGCTGTGCCCTCCCGTTGGGATTCAGAGTTCGGAGTTCGCCTTTGAACCCGATGTCCCGCCTCGCCCGTTTCCGCCGCCAGTGGTCCCGCCCCGCCTTGCCGGGTCCTTGGTCGCTCCCGGCCGATCCCGCCCGCCTGCGGATCTTCCTGCTCATGGGCCAGTCGAACATGGCCGGCTTCGGCTGTGTCCGCGCGGAGGACCCTTGGCAACCGGGTGACCGCGATCCCGTCCCCGGCGTTCTTTCCCTCGGGGGCCAATGCACCCTCAAGTCCGCCATCCCCCGCGGCTGGACCCGCTGGCGTCCCGCAAGCCATCCGCTCCACCTGAATCAAGGCAGCGCCGCCTTCGGCCTCGCCCTCCCCTTCGCCATCCGGCTCCGTGAGGAAATGCCGGATTGCATGATCGGCTTCATCCCCTGTGCCTGGGGTGGCGCGCCGATCGATTCCCTTG
>CBFGPU010000222.1:0-5559 GCA_965650715.1 uncultured Haloferula sp.
CGCGAGCCGTCCGGTAGATTCTCGATCGACTCGGCTTCCTGAACCGGGGCATCGGCAGGAATGATGCCGACATTCACGGTGAAGCTGCGGATGCCGCCTTGGGCGTCGCGTACGGTGTAGGTGAATGAATCGGGGCCTTCGTTGCCGGGTTGCGGAGTGTAGTGGATCCAGCCATCGACAACGGTGAGCGTGGCGCCGTTCATGCTGAGTTCGTCCACGGAGAGGAACTCGAGGTCGCTGCCATCGTTGGCCATGAGAGTGGAAATCCTCAGCTTCAGAGGAGCCTGGGGATCGCGGGCGGAGGTGTCGGAGCCCGGGGCCGAAGTGCCGGTGGAGAAGCGATAGCGGCCCGATTCCACCTCGAAGACGGCGGCACCATTCTCCATGCGCAGGAAGGTGATGCCTTCCACTCCGCTGGCGGGGACTCCGGATTCCATCACCGCGGCGGCGTTTGCGGCGGGCACGTGGACCTCCGCGGTGGTGTTGGTGGGGACGGTGACATTGAGGGCGAAGCCGCCCGCGTGGAGGGTCCAAGCGCTGGCGATCTCGCCATGCATCGACTCAAGCTTGCCGCTGGCGTGGGTCAGCGGTCCACCGGGACGAGGACGGATCAGGATCTTCTTGTATGCGGGAGCGGCGGGGTGGAGGTCGATGCCCGCGACCGAGCCGTAGAGCCACTCGCCGCAGGATCCGAGCGAGTAGTGGTTGAAGGAATTCATGATGGTGTTCTGGAAGCCGTTCTCGGGCGTCCAGCCGTCCCAGCGTTCCCAGATGGTGGTGGCACCGAGCTTCACCGAGAAGAGCCAGGAGGGGAAGGTGTCCTGCATGAGCAGGTTGTAGGCGGTGGTATTCTTGCCGTCCTCGCTGAGCACGGGGAGCAGGTAGCTCACACCGACGAAGCCGGTGGAGAGGTGGTTGCCCTTCGCGATCACGTCGTTCTCCAACAACTGGACCACCTCGTCGCGGAGGGAGGTTGGCAGCAGGTCGAACTTTAGCGCCATGGCGTAGGCGCATTGGGTATTCGTGCCGGTGCCGATGAAGGCTCCGGTGCCCTGGTTCACATACTTGTTGTTGAAGGCGGTCTTGATGGTTTGGAAAAGCGCCTCGTAGGCGGTGGTGTCGGCGGTGTTGCCCAGCACGGCGGCGGACTTCGCGAGCAGGCGTGACGAGTAGGCGTAGTAGGCGGTGCCGATAAGTTCCTTGTTCGTGTCGGCATTGATCGAGAGCCAGTCGCCGTAGTCGGCACCACGGCCGCGGTCGCGGATCGAGTTGGTGCTGTTGGTGCGGCAGTACTCCACCCATGCCTTCATGGCAGGGTAGCTCTTCTCGAGGATGCGCTTGTCGCCGTAAGCCTGGTAGATGTTCCAAGGGCAGATGACCACGGCATCGTTCCATGCGGGAGTGCCGGAGCTGGGTGCGGCGTCGGGTGCCACGTCGGGCAGGCGGCCGTCGGCGAGCTGGCTGTCGGTGACATCGGTCATCCACTTGGTGAAGAAGGCGGCGATGTCCGCGTTGTAGGTGGCGGTGCGGACGAATACCTGGGCGTCGCCAAGCCAGCCGAGGCGTTCGTCGCGCTGAGGGCAGTCGGTGGGCACGCTGAGGTAATTGCCGCGCTGGCCCCATACGATATTCGACTGGAGCTGGTTGATGAAGCCGTCCGAACAGGTGAACTCGCCGGTCTGCGGCGTGTCGGAGGAGAAGACGATCCCGGTGACCGCATCGAGCGGAGGCTGGGTGGGAATGCCGGTGAGTTCGGCGTAGCGGAAGCCGTGGAAGGTGAACTTGGGCGTCCATGTTTCCTCACCGCCGCCCTTGCAGATGTAGGTGTCGATGGATGGCGCGCCGCGGAGGTTCGCAGTGTAGAGCGTGCCGTCGGGATTCAGCATTTCGCCGTGACGCAGGGTGATCTTGGTGCCGGCGGCGGCGGTGACCTTGAGGCGCAGCACGCCGACCATGTTCTGGCCGAGGTCGTAGGTCCACTTGCCGGGAGCGGGCTCGGTGAGCGCCTTCGGCGTGATCTCCATCAGCTTGCGCACCGGCTCCATCGCCTGGCTGTTGATCGGGCGCTCGGGTTCGATGCGGAGGAGGACGCTGCTCCACGACGAAGCATCGAAGGCGGGGGTGCTCCAGGTGTTGGCTTCGAGCCGGGCGTCATAGTCCTCGCCGAACATGAAGTCGGTGTAAATCGTCGGACTCGGGGCCATCTTCCACGAGCCGTCGGTGGTGATGGTCTGGGTGGTGCCGTCGGTGAAGGTGACTTCCATCTGCGCGAGCAGGGCCGGACTGGCACCCCAGAATTTGAAGCCGCCGTTGCCGATGTGACCTGAATACCATCCGGGCGCGAGCTGCGCGCCGAGGACGTTGTCGCCGGAGGCGAGCTGCGCGGTCACGTCATGGGCCTGGTAGCGGAGGCGCTTGGAGTAGTCGGTCCACTCCGGCGCGAGGATGGCATCGCCGATGCGCTGGCCGTTGAGGGATAGCTCGTGGATACCCAGTGCAGTGGCGTAGATGGTGGCCTTCTTGACGGGTTTCGCGAGTGTGAAGGACTTCCGTAGGAAGGGCACGGTGGTGGGCTTGGCGAGATCCGAGGGGTAGTTCAGCGTGACCTGCTCATCGACGTATTTGACCAGCGACTTGCCATCCAGCGTGTATTCGAGGCGGAGGCGCTTGACCTTGTTCGGGGCAGGGTCACCGCCGAGGTTGGCATTGTTCACGACGAGGGTGAAAGGACCGTTGGCGGCGCGGTTGTTCAGGTTGGTCAGGACGTTGGCCGAGCCGCTGCCGTCGACCGCCGCGTAGGTCGCGGCGGTGAGGGTCACCGCGAGAGGCGTCGGGAGATCGGCCGGATAGTTGAAGGTCGTGTTCTCGGCGGCCAGCCGCACGGAGCTCACGCCATCGACCTCGTAGGTCACCCGGAGGCGCTTGAGCTGGTTGACGGCGGGGTCGGGGCCGAAGCTGGTGTTGTTCACCGGCATGCTGAAGCTGCCGGCCTGAGCGTTGGTCTGGAGCGTGGCGGTGACGTCGCGGAAGAGCGAGGGATTCGAGACCGATTCGTAGCGGCCGGCGGTGATGGCAGGGAAGATGATGGCCGGCAGGTCGGCGGGGAAGGTCATCACCGTGTCCTCGGCGAAGGTCTTCGTGGTGGTCTGGCCCTCGCGCTGGTACTGGATGCGTAGTTGTTTGACGTGGTTGAAGGACGGATCGCCGCCGAAGGTTTCGTTGGTGACGCCGAGCGCGAAGCTTCCTTCCGCGGCCATGCTCGAGAGCAGCGAGGTGGCATTGATGGGAGTGCCGGTGCCATCGACGGCCTCGTAAGCGGCGGTGACGATGACAGGCGGGGGGGCGGTATCGGTGGAGCCGAAGGTCGCGCCGTCGATCCATTTCGCGGTCCAGTCGGAGCTGTCGAGCAGGCCGATGGACCACCTTGCGGGAGGGCTCCACGCGGAAGGCTGGTCGTCCTTGTCCCAAGCGCGGATCTTCCAATGGCACTCCGCGCGGGAGGCGAGGTCGGAGCCCGCATAGACGATCTGGCTGGTGGCGTCACCGGACACCTTGCCGCTGTCCCAGAGATCGCCTTGGTTGGCGGCCAGCGCATCGGGAGTCGAGGCGACGAGCACCTGCCAAGCGGTTTGCTTCTCGCCGCGCTCCGTGGAGGAGACCACCCACGAGAGGCGCGGCTGGACTTCATCGATGCCGATGGGATCGACGAGATATTCGCAGCGGAGCTTCGACACCGCGAGATCGGCCCGGGCAGGGGCCGACAGCAGGAGTGTCGCGAAAGCTCCCAGGAAAAGGAGTGCCGGGGAAATTCTCACGCCGCGGACGCTAGCGCCGCGGGACGGGGGATCGACCGCAACCGGTTCCCAGATCGTGCCAACCTTTCCCGCATTTCGTGGCGCGATCCGAAGTTGCCTTCAGGGGGATACGAGCGTCAGAGTTCCGTTTGATGAAACCCCTCATGCCCATCGTCTTTGGTGTCGTGCTGCTTTCCCTCCACCCGGCGAGGGGAGCTGAGGCGCGCGAGTAGAAGACCGCCGACGGTAGCAAGACGATCCAGGCGGAGTATGTGAGCGCGAAGGATGGCAAGGTGACGATCCGGCGCTCGGACAACCGCAAGATCTTCACGATCGACCTGGCGACGCTTTCCGAAACCGACCGCGAGTGGGTGGCGAAGCAACTCGAGACCGAGGGCGAGGCGGCGGCGAAGGCGGACAAGGGCAACCCCTTCGCGAAGCTGCTCACCGGCGAGTGGCAGCGCACGGAGGGCCACGGGCTCTCCTATCGGATCTTCGGCGCGCGGAAGCTGCGCGGTGCGGACGAAACGGGCTATCCGCTGGTGATCTACCTTCACGGTCGCGGCGGGGACGTGATGACGCCGGAGCAACCGGGCGAGGCGCGGAGCTTTTCCGAAGAGGACAACTACCGGAAGCGCGAGTGCTTCATCATCGCGCCGCAATGTCCGAAGGAACAATCGTGGAACGGTACGAACAGCGCGGCGGTGGTGGAGATCATCGGGGATCTGGTGAAGAATCTCGCGGTGGATAAGAAGCGAATCTACCTGACCGGCTACTCCATGGGTGGCTACGGCACCTTCCACATCCTCGGCGAGGAACCGCGGCTCTTCGCGGCCGGTGTGCCGATCGCAGGAGGCGGGGATCCGAACAAAGCGGGCGAATACAAGAAGGTGCCGCTCTGGGTCTTTCACGGTGCCAAGGACGACGTGGTGAAGCCCGAGCAAAGCCGTCGGATGGTCGAGGCGCTGGAGAAGGAGCGGGCTCCTGTGAAGTACACCGAGTACGCCGATGGTGATCACGGGATCGCAGGGCGCGTCTATGGGGATGTCAAAATGCACGAGTGGCTATTCGAACAACACCGCTGACGCCGATGCCGTGATCGCGGAGTTGCGCCGGAGCGGATTATGGGACAGCATGCGAGCATGCCAAAGACCGTCGGTTTTCTGATCCGCAGGGCGGCAGAGCATGATGCCACTCGAATCGCCGAGATCCATGTGGAGACGTGGCGGGCTGCCTATCGCGGGTTGATTCCGGACGACTACCTCGACGGTTTGGACGTTCATCGGCGGGCGGTGGTCTGGAGAAACATCATCGGCGCGCCGGACGAGGCGGTGTTCGTGGCGGTGAGGGGCGAGAGGATCGCCGGGTTTTGTTCCTTCCTGAGATCAAGGGACAGCGCCGCTCCTCCGGAGATCGGGGAGATCGCGGCGATCTACGTGCAGCCGTCGGCTTGGGGCCGGGGCGCGGGGCGGAGTCTGATGGGGGCGGCCTTGGATCATGCGAAGAGCCATGGTTTCGTGGCGGTGACCTTGTGGGTGCTTTCGAGCAACGAGCGGGCGAAGAGGTTCTATGCCAAGGCGGGGTTTGCACCGGACGGGGCGGAGCAGGACGACGAGAGGCTCGGATTTCCGATTCATGAACTGCGGTACCGGCAGGATCTATAGGGTAGGTCGCTCGAGCGACTCAGGCAACGGGCGTGCCTTTCCCATGCGGCGATGGCGCAGAGGACGAGGCCGAGCGGCACCTGAATGAAATATTCGAGGCC
>CBFGPU010000223.1:0-5555 GCA_965650715.1 uncultured Haloferula sp.
CAGTGAATTGAAGTGGGGGAAGAAGGTGTCGATCACCGATCCGTCCTCCGCGATCGTCGGGCGGATCACCCCGTCGTCCTTGAAGTTCGTGTGCTGCTCGTCCTTGCCCGTCGCGAAATCCCGCGACCACAGGTTGAAGGTGCCGTCGCGCTCGGACACGTAGTAGAAGCCGCTGCCATCCGCCTTCCACAAGGGCGAGCGCGCCTCCGTCTCCTCCTTCACCAGGCTCGCGAACGCCTTCGTCTTCCGGTCGTACAACCAGATCGAGGAAGCCCGCGGCCCATGATAGCCCTTGCGGTAGAGTTGCTCGCCCTCGCGGCAGAAAAGCACCTTCGTTCCATCCGGGCTGTAGCGCGCCGATTGCCCCTTCTCGTTGAAAAGATAACTCTCCGGAGCCTCGCGCCTCAGATCGATCTCGATCAGCCGCTCGGGACGGAATCCCGGTTCGTCCCGCAACCCGCGCACCAGCGCCCGCGTGCCGTCCGGCGTGATGTCCTCCAGGCTCGCGCCTTCGGAGTGGAAACTGTGCTGCGCTGCCGGACCGCCTTCCGCCGGCATCGAGAAGAGCTGCAGGAATCCCGCCCGGCTGGAGCAAAAGTAGATCGTCTTCCCGTCCGGCGAGTAGTGCGGGAAGCTGTCCCGCGCCGGATGTGCCGTGAGACGCTCGGCCTGTCCGCCGTCCACCGGCACCGACCACAGGTCGTCCCGCCACTCGAAGGCGAGCGTCTTTCCGTCGGGTGAAAGCGCCGGCCAGCTCGCCATCAGGATCTCCTCTTGGGCAGCGGCCGCCCATGCCTCCGGCAACGCCATTGAAAGCACAACCGCGGGCAGGAGAGCTGGGAAACGCCGGGCAGACATGCGTCGGGAGGAACTACGAAGGCCGGTGGGCCTGGCTTTCAGATAGTTAGGAAAGGTTAAGTTTCTCGACCCGAGCGGAGAAAAGCACATCCCCTGCCAACTGGCAAGGGCCTGGCAGCCTATCCCGAAACCCCGCAGTCGATCACGAGGGTCTGGATGGATTGCGCCGGGAGTTTCAGAGGTAGCACCTCCCCGTCGAGGAGAAGGGGATCGAGAGGCTGGTAGCGGGCCCGGCCCCTTGGCTCGGTGATCCAGCGGCCTGCCTTGTTGCCGACCGGCGAAAACGCGGACAGATCGATGCGCAGGTCCCGTTCCTCCCGGGAATCATTCAGGCAAACGAGCGCAAGGCGCTTCCGTGCGGAGTCGTAGGCGGCGACCGTGAGTTCGTCGCCGCTGCTCAAGATCGTGGCGCCGGGCGGGATGTGCCGCGTGTAATGGGCGAGGACCTGCCATTTCGGATTGGTCCGCTGCATCGTCCCGCGGCGGAGGTCCCCCCGGATCAATCCCCAACCGCCCGTGTCCACGGGTTGCCAATACGACCACGAAACCGGCCGTAGATGCGCGAGGTCGCGATGGAGATTGCTCGCCATCTTCAAGCCCGAGCCATCGCCGTCGCCGTACTCCGAGTTCCAGAGCGGCTTGCCGCTTTCCTTGATGAGCCGGTGGAGTCCGGCGCGGTCCCCGTTTTCTTCCTGGTAGCCGTGGACGTTGACCTGACCGATGAGGTCGCGCGTCGCCGCGTCGAAGCTCTGCCATGTCTCGATCGCGTGATCGTAGTAGGTCTCCTCGGAGGCCGAAATGGGCAGGTCCTTGAGACCCTGGCGATCCAGTTCGCGACGCAGTTGCGGGAAGAAGCGTGCCTGCGCGGCAGCCGAAGCGTGGCAGCCCTCCTGTTTGCAATCGGCGAACCACCAGTCGGAATTCGGCTCGTTGAAGGGGGAAACCGTGGTGAAGGAAATGCCCCACTGGTCCTTCGCTCGGCGGGCGACCGTTGCGAGATAGATCGCGAAGTCCTTCTCACGCTCCGGCGCCAGGTTGTCGTCGGTGGTCCTCGGCCCGCCGGAAGGATTGTCGTTCTTCGTCATCCACCACATCGGCGCGTTTGAGAAGAGCTCGAACTTGTCGGCACCCCTCTCCTTCGCCTTCGCCAGCATCGCTCTCTGCTTGGCATCCACGTTCCAGTCCCAGCTCGATGACTCGGGGTCCGGACTCTTGCCATCCAGCCAGAATCCTTCCATCTGCCGGTAGCGATGGATAATCTTCGACACCACCATCCTGCGCCCGTCGATCTCGTTCCAACTGCAGGCACCGGCGTTGTAACGAACAATGTTCAGCCCTAGGCCGGGCAGGGGATCCGGCCCGACCTGCACCGTGCGGGTGGTGAAGAGCGCGTCCGCGAGATCATCGCGATCGCCGAAAACCGCCGCCCACCAAGCCAGTGAGACGCCCCAGCCCTGCCAGGCGCCTTGCTCGGCTGCGGGATCGATGACGATGGTCCGCACTGCTCCTTCGGTAGCGGGTCCTTCTGCCGCACTCGCCAAGGCAAGCGTCGAAATCAAGGAGACACGGCAGAGGAAGGCCCGGCATCGGACCAGGACAAAGGATCGGAGAGCGGGCAGTTTCAACTCGGTGAGGCTACGCCGGGGCGAAAGTCGTACTTGCGGCGGCATCATCCCCCGAGGTGGCTATTCCGCCGGCTCCGAGCGCTCCCGCGCCTCCACCTCCAGCGGTGCCGCGAAGTAGCCGTGAACCAGGCATTCCATCAAATATACCTTCATGAACGGCTCGATCCCGCCCAGCCGCTGGTACTGCTCCACGTGCACCAGTTCGTGGGGGATCACTGATTGGTATCCGGGTACGATGTAGATCCCGCGTCCCAAGGTCATTCCCGCCGGGCTGACCACCGGCAAGCCCCACTTCTGCGCCAGCCTCACTACCGCCTGGGGCACCGGCATGGGCACGACATTCACCTCCAGCACCCGGATGCCCTCCGGCTCCTCGATCTCCAGCTTCCGCGCGAATTCCAGCGCCTCTTCCGAAAGCGGCGCTCCCTCCGCCAGGATTCTCCGCTCCTGCTCCTGCGCCCATCTCGCTGTCGCCGGGGCCACCCCGGCTGCCAGCGTGAGCGCGAGGCCGAGCGGGAAGATCATGCAAACTGTTCGGCCAGCACGGCCTTGCTGTAGTCACGGTTCATCCGCGCGATGTGATCCACGCTGATTTCCTTCGGACAGGCGGCTTCGCACTCGTAGTGGTTGGTGCAGTTGCCGAAGCCCTCGCTGTCCATCTGCCTCACCATCGCCAGCACGCGCTTCTCGCGCTCCGGCTGGCCCTGCGGCAGATGGCCGAGGTGCGACACCTTCGCGGAGACGAAGAGCATCGCACTCGCGTTCGGGCAGGCCGCCACGCAGGCACCGCAGCCGATACAGGCCGCGGCGTCGAAGGCGGCATCTGCATCCGGCTTGGGGATCGGGATCGTGTTCGCATCCACCGCCGAACCGGTACGGATGTCGATATAACCGCCGGACGCGATGATCCGGTCGAAAGAACTCCGGTCCACGATCAGGTCGCGCAGGACCGGGAAGGAGTTCGCTCGGAACGGCTCGATCCAGATCGTGTCGCCATCGCGGAATTTCCGCATGTGGACCTGGCAGGTCGTCGTGCCGCGCTCCTTGCCGTGAGGCACGCCGTTGATCGTTAGCGAGCAGGTCCCGCAGATGCCCTCGCGGCAGTCGTGGTCGAAATGGATCGGCTCGCCGCCTTCGCTAATGATCCGCTCGTTCACGATGTCCAGCATCTCCAGAAAGGAGCATTCCTCCGGAATCCCCGCGGCGGGATAGGTTTCGATGCGGCCCTTGTCCTGCGGACCGTTTTGACGCCAGACCTTCAGCGTGAGGTTCATATCGGGGAAAAGAGGGCTGCCCGGACAGGTGCCGCCGGGCCACGCGCCGGAAGGTAGAGGGTGCCGCGCCGCGCGCTAGTCGAAAAAGCCGGTTTTCCACGCGAATCCCGCTCAACCAAGGTATGAGGACCACGATGGATAGGATGAATGGGGTGGTCTGAAATCCCTTGGGGCGCCGACAAGGCACCTGCAACCCGCCTTCCCATCCCTCCATTTCCAAATCCGTAAAATCCGCGGTTCCTCCCTCGAACCTCTCCTGACGGCCCCTGCTTCAGGCGGATCGCTTCACCTGCCATCTGCCTTCTGCTTGGTCCCCGCCTGCCTTTCAGATTTCGCGTCTGTTTCGCGACCTTTCGCGGTTAGAACCAAATTCCCCCGCAACCTCACGGCTCCGGAACCGGATTTCACCCCTGCCTGAAGACACCACTGCCCGGTCCTGTCCCCGTGCCCCGGCCACCGACCCCTTTTTCTGCAAGCGGGCATGAAACGAGCTTTTCACCCGAACACCTCGGGTCTTACTATCGAACGATCATGGCCACCCTGGAAACCACCGTTGATGGACTGAAATTCGCGAACCCCTTCGTGATCGGCTCCGGTCCTCCGGGCACCAACGTGAAGGTGATCAAGCGCGCCTTCAAGGAAGGGTGGGGGGGCGTCATCGCGAAGACCGTCAGCCTCGACGCCTCGAAGGTCGTCAACGTCGGCCCCCGCTACGCCAAGCTCATGGCTGGCGACGGCAAGGAGGTCATCGGCTGGGAGAACATCGAGCTCATCAGCGACCGCAAGTTCGAGATCTGGCTGGATGAGTTCAAGGAAGCCAAGGACGAGTGCCCCGACGGCGTCCTCATCGCCTCCATCATGGAGGAGTATAACAAGGACGCCTGGTGCGAGATCGTCGAGCGCTGCCAGGATGCGGGCGTCGATGCCTTCGAGTTGAACTTCTCCTGCCCCCACGGCCTGCCCGAGCGCAAGATGGGCGCGGCCATGGGCCAGGACCCCGCCATTCTGGAGGAAGTCTGCGGCTGGGTCATGGGTGCGGCGAAGATCCCTGTTTGGGCGAAGATGACTCCGAATGTCACCCACATCGAGGAACCCTCCGCCGCCGCCCTGCGCGCCGGTTGCCACGGCGTCAGCGCGATCAATACCATCCGTAGTGTCATGGGCGTGAACCTCGAAACCCTGCGCCCCGAGCCCACGGTCGAAGGCTACACCACTCCCGGCGGCTACTCGTCGAAGGCGGTCAAGCCGATCGCCCTGCGCATGGTCATGGAGATCGCCCAGCTCATCCAAAAGGAATTCCCCGGCCGCTCCCTCTCGGGTCTCGGCGGGGTCGAGACCGGTGCCGATGCCGCCCAGTTCATCCTCCTCGGCAGCGATACCGTGCAGGTCTGCACCGGGGTCATGAAGTTCGGCTACGGCATGGTCAAGGACCTCAATGCCGGCCTGCTAGCCTTCATGGAGAGCAAGGGCTTCGAAACCATCTCCGACTTCAAGGGCCTCAGCCTGCCCTACTTCACCACCCACGCCGAACTCGTCCGCATGCAACTCGCCCGCAAGGCCGAGGAAGCCGCCGCCAAGGAACGCGCCGGCATGGTCAAGAGCGACGCCGAATGGGATGGCGATGATTTCGTGAAGCAATCCGACGCACTGGCGCGGAAGCCGAATTCCAGATAGAGTAGCCGACCGCTTTGCTGTCGGGGGGTGGCGCACGCCTCCGGCGTGCGAAAGTAGTCCGCTCAGTCCCCTGAGCGGGCGAAGCACCGGACCGGCCACTTGCGGGTCTCCATCCGCCCGCCGT
>CBFGPU010000224.1:0-5520 GCA_965650715.1 uncultured Haloferula sp.
CTGCAAGGTCACCATCCCTGCCCCGGCATTCAGGTGCCCCCCGATCGTGAAATCCCCCGTCGGCGCAAGTACCACCGCCCCGCCGTTCGTCGTGATCGACTGGCTGCTCGCGATATGCCGGCCTGCACTCAAGTTCAACGGCAGCGCCCCCCCCGATGCGGAAATCGCCGCAGCGAGCGAAAGGTCTCTAACAGCCACCAGCGACAAGGGGCTCGCCGCACCCGCCGTCTTGGAAAGTGCGGAGCTCACCGTGAGGTCCCCGTTCCCGCCGAAAGCGCTCGCCGCATCGATCACGATCCCGATTCCACCATTCAACTCCGTTTGGATGGTGGACGCCTGCACCGTCGCGATCGCCCCCGAGGGCGTGAATGACTTCGGATTGCTGCCCGAAAAAGTCCCGCCCGAGGTTGCGGCGGTCGAAATGGTGATGTCGGTGGCGGCCTCGGCCCCGAGGGGCACCAGCACGGCGAGGAGCGAAATGGCAAGGCGATTCATGGGCAGGCTGCGGAGGCTGTGCGCGTTCACACCCACGTTTGTCGGATGGAACGCGGATTTCTTGGCGAATACCCTCAATCCCCCGCCGGGCGCCACAATTCACTGTCCGATACCACCCAAAGTGGTAGCGCTACGCCATCCCATGCATGTGTCGCATGATGCTGCCCCACTGTCCTCTCGACCTGCCCGCTATTCCGCGTAGGAAAAGCCCTGAAACCCCGTATCTCTTCCGACCATGATGACCCGAGCCTCAATCCTCCTCATCGCCTGCATCACCCCGGTGATTGCCGACGACTGGAAAGCCCCGAAACCCGCCGACAAGGTGGCCGCCGATCACTTCAAGGTGCCCGATGGCCTCGAAGTCACCGTGTGGGCTTCCACTCCCGATCTCTTCAATCCCACCAACATGGATATCGATGCCGCCGGACGCATCTGGGTTGCGGAGGGCGTGAACTACCGCCGCCACAACGGCCGCCGCCCGGGCGGGGACCGCATCGCCGTGCTCGAGGATACCAATGGCGACGGCAAGGCCGACAAGTCCCACACCTTCGTCCAGGAAACCGGTCTCGTGGCCCCGCTCGGCGTGGCGGTCTTCGACAACGTGGTCGTCGTCTCCCAGCCGCCGGACCTGATCAAGTACACCGACGTCAACCGCGACCTGAAATTCGACCCCGCGGTGGACAAGCGCGAGGTCCTGCTCACCGGCTTCAATGCCCGCAACCACGACCACTCGCTCCACTCCGTGACCGGCGGTCCGGACGGCAAGTGGTACTTCAACAACGGCAACTGCGGCGCCGAGTTCACCGACAAGTCCGGCAGGACCTTCCGCATGGGCGGCGACTACTACAAGGACGGCGGCGGCGATTGGTTCGTCAACTCGCGCGAGCTCATGGGCAAGAAGAGCGACGACGGCTACCTCTGGACCGCCGGCTTCTCCGCCCGCATGAACCCGGACGGCACCAATGCCGAGATCATCGGCCACGGCTACCGCAACAGCTTCGAGCACTGCACCACCTCGCTGGGCGATCTGTTCCAAAACGACAACGACGATCCTCCCGCCTGCCGCACCTCCTACGTGCTGGAGTACGGATCGGCCGGTTACTTCACCCGCGAGGGCCGCTTCTACAGGACCGTGCAGCGCCCGAACCAAAAATGGGAGCGCGTCCACTGGCGGCAGGACGATCCCGGCACCTTCGACGTGGGCGACGTATACGGTGGCGGCTCCCCGACCGGCATCGTCTTCTATGAGAACGGTGCGCTCGGCGCGAAGCACGCGGGCACGCTGCTGAGCTGCGAGGCCGCGCGCAACGTCATCTTCGGCTATCAACCGGAACCGCAGGGCGCAACCTACAAGATGGATCGCAGCGACTGGATGACCAGCAACACCACCGGCGAATTCGTCGGCGCCGACTTCACCGGCAAGGCCGAAAAGGCGAACAGCCAGGGCAATCCCCTCCTCTTCCGTCCCTCCGATGTGGCCGTGGGTGCCGATGGCGCCCTCTACGTGACCGATTGGTTCGACCCCCGCGTGGGCGGCCACGGCGACATGGACGAGTCCTGCTCGGGCACCATCTACCGCGTCGCGCCGAAGGGCTTCAAGCCGGTCAACCCGAAGGTGGATCTCGCCACCGTGGAAGGCTGCCTCACCGCGCTCAAGAGCCCCGCGATCAACGTCCGCTGGACCGGCTTCCAAGCCCTCAAGGCCAAGGGTGACGAGGCACTCGACGCGGTGCTTGCCGTGACCAAGGACAAGGATCCATGGATCGCATCCCGCGGCATCTGGCTGCTCGCCAATCTGGGCCCGAAGGGCGAGGAAGCCTGCAAGGGATTCCTCGCTTCCCCGGATACCCGCCAGCGTCTCGTCGCCTATCGCGCTCTCAAGCGTGCGGGCAAGGACATCCTTCCGATCGCGGAAAAGCTTGCTTCCGACCCCGTCGCCGCCGTGCGGCGCGACGTGGCCCTCTCGCTGCGCGGCCTGCCCGCGGAGAAGAGCGCGCCGCTCCTGATCGCGATCGCCAAGGGCTGGGACGGCAAGGATAAGAACTACCTCGAATCCATCGGCCTCGCCGCGGAGAATCAGGAGAATGACGTCTGGAATGCCATGAAGGCCGCCCTCGCCCCCGGCGGGCCGAAATCGTGGAGCGACGCCTTCGCCAAGCTAACATGGCGTCTCTGGCCCTCCACCGCCGTCGCCGACCTGAAGGCCCGCGCGCTCGACATCTCGCTCAGCCCGGATGCCCGGAGCTTCGCCTGCGAGTCGCTGTCGTTCATCGATGACAGGGCCGCTGCCGACGCCCTTTTCGAGGTCGCCTCCGGTCCCAATTCCTCCGTGAAGGACGCCGCCGTCGGCTGGCTCTTCATGCGCGGCACCGGTGCATGGGCGAAGTTCGGCCTGCAGGACGAACTCAGGAAGCGCAACATCTACGATCCGGAGAAAATCCAGCTTCAGGAGGCCATCTTCCCCGGCAAGCCGGACAAGACGAACTTCACCACCGCCGACGTGATGAAACTCAAGGGCGATGCCTCCAAGGGCAAGGCGGTGGCCGCACGCTGCATCATGTGCCACCAGATCGATGGCAATGGTCCCGCCTATGGTCCCGAACTGAAGGGTTGGGTTTCCCGTCAAGGTGCGGAGATGGCCGTCCGCGCCATCGTCGATCCCTCCGCGGAAATCGCGCACGGCTTCGACGGCACCGCGATCCAGCTCAAGGATAACCGCTGGATCGACGGGCTCGTCCGCTCGAACGGCGACCCGGTCGTCGTCACCTCGCAGGGCGGCATCACGCAGATGGTTCCCAAGAACCGCATCCAGGAAATGCGCGGCCTGGGCCGCTCGCTCATGCTGAATGCCGACCAACTCGGCATGTCGGCGCAGGATGTGGCCGATGCCGTCGAGTGGCTGAAGACCTACAAGTAAGCCGTCGCGATTCCCTCATCCACCCCGGCCCGGCTCAGCGCCGCCATCACCAGCAGGTTGGCCTCGCGGCTCAGCGCCGCGCCGGGGTTTTCGTTTCCCTGTCGAACAGTCCGGCGGCTACCTCTTTTCTTCGCCGAGGAACTTGTAGACGAAGGCACCGATCGCCGCGCCGACCACCGGGGCGACCCAGAACAGCCAAAGCTGTTGCAGGGCCCAACCACCGGCGAAGACCGCCGTCGCGGTGCTACGAGCGGGGTTCACCGAGGTGTTCGTCACCGGGATGCTGATCAGGTGGATCAAGGTCAATCCCAGCCCGATGGCGATCGGAGCGAGGCCCTGCGGGGCGCGCTTGTCCGTCGCCCCCAGGATGATCAGCAGGAACATCATCGTCATCACCACCTCCGTGACGAAGCAGGCAACGAGCGAATACTTGTCCGGCGAGTGCGCTTCGTAGCCGTTCGAAGCGAATCCCGCGGTCACCTCGAATCCCGCCTTCCCGGAAGCGATCAAGTAAAGGATCACCGCGCCCGCAATGCCGCCGGCCACTTGGGCCCCGATGTAGGGCAGCAGCTTCGAGGACGGAAAACGCCCGCCCAACCACAGGCCCACGGATACCGCCGGGTTCAGGTGGCAGCCCGAAATGTGGCCGATGGCATAGGCCATCGTGAGCACCGTGAGACCGAACGCCAGCGACACGCCGACGAAGCCGATCCCCAGTCCGGGATAGCCGGCCGCGATCACCGCGCTGCCGCACCCGCCCAGAACCAGCCAAAAGGTCCCGAAAAATTCAGCTACATATGATTTCATGATAGTATCCCGTGTTGGTGTTGTTGTCTCCGGAGGGGTGGGCAGCTTGCGGGGAAGCACTTGGCAGCGAGCGGAAGCCCCTCGCCTTCAATCGTTCTCCACCATCGGCGCCTATAGCACCCCGCAAAAATGCGGACAAGGAGAATCCTGAGAGGACCGGTTAGGAAATCGTCACGACCGCAAGACAGACGCGCGGCCTGTATCTTTTGGTTAGATGGTTACAATGGTGTCGGGCCCCGGAAGCGCGGAACCTCTGGGCGCTGACGGGCTCTGTATCCTGCGAGATGTCGAGGGCACCGGAGCGCCCTACTTCTCCTCGAGCGCGTGCACGCTCACCTCGTGCTGCTGGCAGAGCTTGAAGACCGTTTCCCGCTCCAGCAACAGGGTCTTGCGGGCCTCGACCGTGACCGATTTCACACCGGCGGCGACGCAAGCCTCGATCGTGTGCGGACCGATCACCGGCACGTCGAAGCGGAAGTCCTGATCCGGCTTGGAAACCTTCACCAGCATCACGTCTTTCCCGCGTCCGAGCTCCCCGCCGCGCTTGATGCAGGCATTCGTGCCCTCGAAGGCCTCCACCGCCAGCACGGTGCCGTGGCGGACCACCACCGTCTGGCCGATGTCGAGCCGGCTGGTCTCCTTCGCCATCCGGAAGCCGAACTCCGCGTCCTCAAGCTGGCGCTTCTTCATCGCCGGCCCGCAAACGGCCCCCGGCTCCGGCAGCAGGTCTTCCAGGAAAGTCGTCGCGGGCAGGAGGTGGATCTGATCCTTCTGCAGTTCATCCGCGATTCCGCCGAAAAGCGACTCCGCGTTGCGCTCCTTCAGCCGCGCCAGCAGCATCAGGGTCCGCAGGTCCGGCCGCAGATCGAAAAGATTCTTCGGCGCGATCTGGCCGACCATGATCGCCTCCCTGGCCTTCTGTGCCTTGAAGAACTTGATCATCTTCCCGAGCTGGCCCACCCGGAACCACGCCGAGGCATCGACCAATTCCAAGAACTCCGGCGAGGTCTCGCCTTCAAAGGCCGCCGCCACCAGCCGCACGTCCGGCGACTTCGAGCGGGCCGCACGGGCGAAAGTCTCCGGGTAAACGCCGTTGCCCGCGATGATGCCGATGGTCCTTGGTTCCGCCATGCCTTGATCACGACGGGGATGGAACGGTCCGCCGTCCCTCGCCGGTGGCGGAATCCTCGCGAGCACCGCCATGCCCGGCTAGCCGAAAAAGAGCGCCATGACGAAAGCGGCGAATCCGCCGCGGCCTTAGAGGACCTTCTGCACGGTGAAATCCGCGTGGACATTCGAAT
>CBFGPU010000225.1:0-5516 GCA_965650715.1 uncultured Haloferula sp.
GGGCCCTTCGGAGCCCGCCTCGAACCCCTTCGAACGAAGAGACCGACCGGACCACCGGAGGACCTCGGAGAACGGACCCGCGGAAGCTGCCATGCAGCCATCCGTGCCGTTCCTCCCGGCCCCGGCCCGGCGGTCTCTTTTTTCGTCTCCCGACCAAGCCTACCGCACGAACGGGGGCGCACACCGATTCCTGCACACGTCCCACCGGACTCCCGGAGACGGATGCCTGCAGAAAGAAATGAAGACCAAACGATACCAAAGCAACCGACATCACGCCTTCCTCCTCGCGCTTCTCACGACGGTGCCCGGAGCCGCCTTCGCATTCGATCCCTTCGACACGCCATCGGCGGAAGAGACCGCCTCGTTCGAGGCGCTGTGGAGAGCCTTCACGCTCTACAAAAACGACGGGAATCCGATCCTGCAGGAGTTCAAGCTGCGCGGCAGGTACCAGGGCCAGTACTATTGGCTCGATAGCAACCAAGGCGATGTCGATGCGTGGGAGGACCGTCGCTCGCGCTTCGGCTTCGATGCCAAGCTCCTTGAGAAGAAGCTGGAAGTCCGTCTCGATTTCCAGAGCAACGACAGCTTCGAGGATACCTATGATCGCTTGGTCGATGCCTACCTCCGCTGGAAGCCGGACGATTCCCTCTCGATCACGCTCGGGAGGACCAAACCTCTGATCGGGTACTACGACTTCCTGCAATCGACGAACGCGCAGCCCACCTTCGAACGCTCGCAGATCTTCAACCAGCTCCGGGTTGACCGCACCACGGCTCTGACCTTCGAGGGCAAGGCCGGCGACTTCACCTGGCAAACGGGTGCCTACTCGAACGACACGGATCGCGAGTTCGGAACCTTCGGTGGTGCCTATAGCTACGGTGCCGGCATCGGCTACGATGCGAAGGAACGCTTCGGCTGGACGCGCGCGGATTTCCGTCTCGACTGGCTCCATAGCGACCATGACCAGGACGACCAGATCCTGGATCGCTACGACGATATCGTCTCCGCCACCTTCTGGGGGCAGGAGGGGTCCTGGGGTTTCGTCGCGGAAGGATTCCATGCCACCGGCGGCCAAGGCCGTGACGAGGATGTCTTCGGCTTCTTCCTCCAGTCCACCTACGATCTGGTCCCGAAGCGGCTCCAGCTCGTCGGCCGCTATTCCTTCGCCACGGGGGACGGCCCGGACAGCGTGCGCCGACAGACCCGCTATGAGAGTGAAGCACCTGCCCTGACAGGTAGCGGCCGCGGCGATGAATACCACGCCCTCTACCTCGGCACGCAGTACTTCATCCACGGCGACAAGCTGAAGCTCCTGGCCGGTGCCGAGTACGCCACCCTCGATGGCGGCGGCAACGGCGGTGATCTCGACGGCCTCACGTGGCTGACGGGGGTCCGCTTCTCCTTCTGACCTCACATCATACGGAACTCACGTGAATCTAGTAGAAACCATGAAAGCACGAAACCTCGTTCCCCTCGCACTCGCCGCCTTGCTCGCGTTGCCGGGATGCAGCGGCAAGAAATCCGGTTCCGCAGGTGGCGGCATCGAACTGCAGAACGTCTCCTACGATCCCACCCGCGAATTTTACGAAGAGGTGAACGCCGCTTTCGCCAGGAAGTGGGAAGCGGACGGCAAGGGCAAGATCACCATCACCCAATCCCACGGGGGCTCCGGCAAGCAGGCCCGCGCGGTCATCGACGGCCAGCCGGCCGACGTGGTCACGCTGGCGCTCGCCGGGGATATCGATGTCATCGCCCGCGAGGCCAAACTGCTCCCGGACGATTGGCAGGCCAAGCTTCCCGACAACAGCTCGCCCTACACCTCCACCATCGTCTTCGTCGTCCGCAAGGGCAATCCGAAGGGGATCAAGGATTGGGGCGATCTGGTGAAGGAGGGCATCCAGGTCATCACGCCGAACCCGAAGACCTCCGGCGGTGCCCGCTGGAACTACCTCGCCGCCTGGGCTTGGGCGGAGAAGCAGTACGGCGGAGACCAGGCGAAGGTCCTCGACTACATCAAGGCGCTCTTCAAGAACGTGCCCGTCCTCGATACCGGTGCCCGCGGTTCCACCACCACCTTCGCTCAGCGCAAGATCGGGGATGTCTTCCTCTCCTGGGAGAACGAGGCCTACCTGATCGAAAAGGAGTTCCCCGGGGAAACCGAGATCATCTACCCTTCGCTCAGCATTCTCGCCGAACCGCCTGTCGCGGTGGTCGAGAAGAATGCGGCCAAGGACAAGGTGGCTGAAGCGGCCAAGGCCTATCTGGAATTCCTCTACACCGACGAAGCGCAAGACCTCGCCGGCAAGAACTTCTACCGCCCGCGCAAGGCGGAGATCCTCGCGAAGTACAGCTCCAGGCTGCCGGGAATCCCGCTCGTCACCGTGGACAAGGACTTCGGCGGTTGGGCCAAGGCGCAGAAGACTCACTTCGACGACGGCGGCACCTTCGACCAAGCCTATCAAGCGAAGTGATCCTTCAAGGAGCGCCGGCGTCCCGCCGGCATTCCTAACAACCCTCCAAGCCGGCGGGACGCCGGCGCTCCTTGATCGCAATGGCAAAACAACGCGTCATTCCCGGCTACGGCCTCTCGATGGGTATCACCATCACCTGGCTGAGCGTCATCATCCTGATCCCGCTGGCCGCCTTGTTCCTCAAGGCGGCCGGTCTGGGGCCGGGCGAGTGGCGGAATATCCTCACCTCGCCGCGGGTGATCGCGGCCGCCAGGTTGACCTTCGGTGCCAGCGCCGCGGCTGCCGGCGTGAGTGTCGTGCTCGGCTTGCTCGTTGCCTGGGTGCTGGTCCGCTATCGGTTCCCCGGGAGGAAGATCCTCGACGCGATCGTGGATCTTCCCTTCGCCCTGCCCACCGCGGTGGCGGGCATCACGCTCACCGCGATCTACGCGCCGAACGGCTGGATCGGGAAGTATCTCGATGCCTGGGGCATCAAGGGCGCCTACTCTCCCCTCGGCGTCTTCATCGCCCTCACCTTCATCGGCTTGCCCTTCGTGGTCAGGACCGTGCAGCCCGTGATGGAAGACCTCGGCAGCGAGCTTGAGGAAGCCGCCGCGAGCCTTGGGGCCAGCCGCTGGACCACCTTCCGCCGCGTGATCTTTCCCGTATTGGCTCCCGCGCTGATCACCGGCTTCACCTTGGCTTTCGCCCGCGCCATCGGGGAATACGGCTCGGTCATCTTCATCTCCGGCAACCTGCCGATGAAGACGGAGATCCTCCCGCTTCTCATCGTCGCGCAGTTGGAGCAGTTCAAGTATGAGGCCGCCGCGGTGATCGCCTCCGGCATGCTGATCGTCTCCTTCGGCCTGCTCTTCCTCATCAACCTCCTCCAACGCCGCCTGAACTGGCAGACCCGCTGAACCGATGGCCCGCCGTCCCGTCACCACCGAATCGGCACCCGTGCGATGGCTTCTCATCGGCCTCGCCTTCGCGGTCCTTTCGCTCTTCCTGTTGCTGCCCCTCGTCGCGGTGTTCATCGAGGCCTTCCGGCGCGGCTGGGAAGTCTTCGCCGCTTCGCTGGAAGAGGATGCCGCGCTCTCCGCGATCAAGCTGACCTTGCTTGCGGCCTTCATCTCCGTGCCGCTCAATACCGTCTTCGGGCTCGCCGCGGCGTGGCTGGTCACCAAGTTCCGCTTCAAAGGGCGCTCGTTCCTGCTCTCGCTCATCGATTTGCCCTTCGCCGTCTCCCCGGTCATCGCGGGCCTCGTCTTCGTCCTGCTCTTCGGGGCGAAGGGCTGGTTCGGCCCCTGGCTTCAGGAGCACGACATCAAGGTCATCTTCGCACTGCCCGGCATCGTTCTCGCGACCGTCTTCGTCACCTTTCCCTTCGTCGCCCGCGAGTTGATCCCGCTCATGGAGAGCCAGGGCAGCGACCAGGAAGAGGCCGCTGTCACGCTCGGCGCGCACGGCTGGCAGATCTTCCGCCGCGTCACGGTTCCCAACATCAAGTGGGGCCTGCTCTACGGCGTGCTCCTCTGCAATGCCCGCGCGATGGGCGAGTTCGGCGCGGTCTCCGTGGTCTCCGGCCACATCCGCGGCAAGACGAACACCCTGCCGCTGCACGTCGAAGTACTATACAACGAGTACCAATTCAGCGCCGCCTTCGCCTGTGCCGCGCTCCTCGCCCTCCTGGCCCTCGTCACCCTCGGTCTGAAAACCGCTGTCGAACACTTCACCGGCCACTCCGCAAAGGGGCGCCACTGATCCCTCCATGTCCGTCTCGATCCAATCCATCCATAAGACCTTCGGAAGCTACACCGCACTCGACGATGTGTCGCTTGAAGTGCCGAACGGTTCCTTGACCGCCCTCCTCGGCCCGTCCGGTTCGGGCAAGACGACGCTGCTCCGCATCGTCGCCGGGCTGGAATACGCCGATTCCGGCAGTGGTCGCGTGCTCTTCCACGGCGAGGACGTGACGGATATCCCCGCCGGCAAGCGCGGCGTGGGCTTCGTCTTCCAGCATTACGCTCTCTTCAAGCACATGACCGTGGCGGACAATATCGCCTTCGGCCTGACAGTTCTCCCGGGTTCCGCCAGGCCGGCGAAGGGCGAGATCAACGCCCGCGTGAAGGAATTGCTCCATCTGGTGAAGCTCGACGGCCTCGACAAACGTCGCCCGCATGAACTCTCCGGCGGCCAGCGCCAGCGTGTCGCGCTCGCCCGCGCGCTTGCCATCCGGCCGAAGGTCCTCCTCCTCGACGAACCCTTCGGGGCCCTCGACGCCCAGGTCCGCAAGGACCTCCGCCGCTGGCTCCGCCAGTTCCACGACGAGATCGGCCTGACCACCCTGTTCGTCACCCACGACCAGGAAGAAGCCCTCGAACTTGCCGACCAGGTCGTGGTCATGCGCAATGCCAGGATCGAGCAGACCGGCGCGCCCCAGGGGATCTACGATGAACCACGTACCTCCTTTGTCTACGAATTCCTCGGCGAGGTGAACAAGCTCGACGACGGCCGGTACGTCCGCCCGCACGAGATCGAGCTCCGCTTCGCCGCGGAAGAAGGCGTCCACCTTCCCGGCCGCGTCAGCCATCTCTTCGTCGCCGGTCCTTTCGCGCGCCTCAGCGTCGTTCCGGAGAAGGGTTCGCGCCGCGAGATCGAGGTCTGGGCGACCCGCGAGAAGGTCGAGGAAATGGCCTTGGCCAGCGGCGACATCGTCGGCCTCCGTTTCCCCGAGCCGAAGCCCTCCCAGCGTCCTCGCAGGGCTGGCGAAAAGGAGGATCCCCGATCCCATCCGATTTGAGGACGCGGGATCACCGCGAATGTGTTTTGTTGGATCGACGCGCCCTGCCTCCCCCTCGTCCGGCAGTTGCCTCTCCTCAAGGCGTGGTCACCCTCACCTGCCTCACCTCGCCCGAGAACGCATGCGGTGCCGCATAATCGCCCACCGGCGTCCCGCCGTCGCTGCCCACGGTCAGGCCCTGGCCCGGCTGGCGTTTGATCAGGCCCGCGACCTTGCCTTCGCCGACAGACCTGCCGTCCACCTTCAGCGTGACCTTGCCGCCC